>JACQEC010000247.1 GCA_016200765.1 Chloroflexota bacterium
AAACGAGGTCTCGCAGAGGCGGGTCGTACAACCGCGCCTATTCGGGGGCAACCCCGATTTTTTTGTGACCCCGTCCTAAACATGTTTGACACGCTCACCGACAAACTTCAAAACGTCTTCAAGAAGATCAGCTCGCGCGGCATCCTGCGCCCGTAAGACATTGACGCCGCGCTCAAAGAAGTGCGCATGGCGCTCTTGGAGGCGGATGTCAACTTTCAGGTCGCCAAGAACTTCATCGCCAAAATCCGCGAGCGCGCGCTGGGCGCGGAGGTTCTGCAGAGCCTGACGCCGGCGCAAACCGTCATCAAGATTGTGCATGAGGAGCTCATCGCCCTGTTGGGCGAGCCGGCTCCGCTCAATCTGGACGGTCCGATACCGCGCGTGATCATGCTGGTCGGTCTGCAGGGCACCGGCAAAACGACGATGGCGGCCAAGCTGGCTCTGCACCTGCGCAAGCGCGGCCAGCGGCCACTGCTGGTCGCCGCCGATACGCGCCGCCCCGCGGCCATCACCCAGTTGCAGACGCTGGGCAAGCAGTTGGACATCCCGGTCTTCGCCGAAGGCGACAAGGTTGCGCCGCCCGACATCTGCGCCCACGCGCTGGCGCTGGCGAAGGACAAGGCGCATTCGGTCGTTATTTTTGACACCGCCGGTCGCCTGCATATAGACGACGACCTGATGCAGGAACTGGAAGAGATCAAGGCTAGGACGAAGCCGCACGAGGTCTTGCTGACGGTTGACGCGATGACCGGTCAGGACGCGGTGCGCGCCGCCGATGAGTTTAACAAGCGCACGCCGCTCACCGGTCTGATTCTGACCAAGGTGGATGGCGACGCGCGCGGCGGGGCCGCGCTCTCCATTCGCGCCGTGACCCACGTGCCGATCAAGTTCATGGGCGTGGGCGAAAAGCCCGACGCGCTGGAGCCGTTCTACCCGGACCGCCTCGCCTCCCGCATTCTGGGCATGGGCGACGTGCTGTCTTTGATCGAGAAGGCCCAGCAGACGCTCGATGTTGAGCAAGCCCAGCAGATCTCGGAGAAAATGCTGGAAGGCTCGTTCAATCTGGACGACTTTATGAACCAGATGAAGCAGGTCAAGAAGATGGGATCCATCACATCGCTGTTGGGCATGATTCCCGGCATGAACCGCTTCAAGAACGAGATTGACGAAGATGAAGTCAACCAGCAGTTGAAGATTACCGAGGCGATTATCTCGTCCATGACTATGGTCGAGCGGCGCAACCCCAAGGTGCTGAACGCGAGCCGCAAGCGGCGCGTCGCGCAGGGCAGTGGCACCAGCGTGCAGGAGATCAACCAACTGCTCCACCAGTTCCGCGAGATGCAGAAGATGATGCAGCAGCTCAAGACCGGCCGCGGGATGAACAACCTGATGAATATGTTGCGGTAGAATCGGGGAGGGCAGATGCCATTTCAATCGAACCATTCCAAATCTACTCCGGCCGTTGAGCATATCAAGGGCGGTTTCCGGCGCACGCTCGGCGACGGCGAGAAGATGATGATCATCGAATGGACATTCGAGCCGGGCGCGTCGGTGCCGATGCACCAGCACCCGCACGAGCAGTGCGGCTATGTAATCAGCGGCGAGATGCTGTTCACGATTGAGGGGAGCGAGCGGCGCGTGCCGGCTGGCATGGGCTACTCGATTCCGGGCGGCGTGCCACACAGCGCGCGCTTTGAGCAGGCGTGCGTGCTGGTGGATATTTTTTCCCCGCCGCGCGAAGATTACCGCGCCACCATGCCCGGTGCGCCGTCCTATATGTCAGGCACCATGAAAGCCACTGGATAGACGCCAGCCATGATTGAATTTGAGGAGATCCATGTCAGTTAAGATTCGCCTGCGCCGGATGGGCGCAAAGAAACAACCGACCTATCGCGTGGTTGTCGCCGACGAGAAGAAGCCGCGCAACGGCGCGTTTATCGAGAACATCGGACACTACAACCCGCGCACCGACCCGCCGACCGTGGTCATTGATGAAGCGCGCGCCTTGCACTGGCTGAAGAACGGGGCACAGCCTTCGGAATCGGTCGTGCGGCTGATGAAGCGCAACCAGACGATGGATAAGCTGGCGCGGGTCAAGAAGGGCGAGAGCATCGAGCAGGTGATGATGCCGCCGGAAGAACCCGCCAAGCCGTAACGGCCGGCCGCCCACAGGAAAGGCAACGCGATGCGCGAGTTAATCGAGTATATGGCCAAGGAACTGTCCAGCCGGCCCGATCAGGTGCGGGTCAAAGAAGCTGGTGGGCTGCGTCACACGGTGATCTACCTGAACGTGGCGCAGGATGATATCGGGCGGATCATCGGCAAGAGCGGCCGCATTGCCAACGCGATGCGCATCCTGTTGCGCGTCGCCGCGATTCGGCAGGGCAAGCGCGTCACGCTCGAAATCCGCTAGCGGCGGCGCGCCCGCCATGGCTTTCCCCGAACGGCTGTTGATCGGTTACGTGATCGGCGTGTTCGGCGTGCGCGGCGAATTGAAAATCCAGATTGAGAGCGATTTCCCCGAGCGCTTCAATACCTTGAAGCGCGTTTTCGCGTGTGGCCGCGAATATGCGGTCGAGCGGAGCCGTCTGCATAAGGGACTTGCGATCCTCAAACTGGAAGGGCTTGACGATGCAACGGCGGCCGGCGCGCTGGACGAGTGCCCGGTTGAGGTGGCGCTGGCCGAGGCCGTGCCGCTAGGCCCGGCTCAGTATTTTTACTATCAGGTGATTGGCTTGCAGGTTGAGACGGTGGGCGGCGAGCGGCTTGGCGCGGTGACGGATATTTTGCAGACCGGCGCGAACGATGTCTATGTGGTCACGACCGCCCGCGGCGATGAAATCCTGTTGCCGGCTATCGCGCAGGTGGTGAAGGCGATTGATGTGGAGCAGGGTCGGATGGTGGTTGAGTTGATGGACGGGATGAGGTAGTTTGCAGACGAGCCGCGCCGCCGTCCTATCTTTTGAGCCGCGTGACGCCGCGTGCTATAATTTGCGTGGTGACACCAAACTTGTTTGAGGAACTTATGCCGAGAAAAATTAAGAGTACCAAACTGCGGGCCGCGCCGCGCAAAATGAACCGCGGCGAGATTGTTCTCTATGCGCTTGGCATTGTGGTCGCCTTGAGCATGGCGCTAGGCACGCTGGCCTCGGCTATCGGACGTTAAACACGAAGGGCCGGAGAAGCCCAAGCCTCCCCAGCCCTTGTCATGATCCTTGTTCGGCTCTCACGCACCGCCGAGATACTTGAGCGCGTCCAGGACTCGCCCCTCCACGTCTTCCGCGTGACCGGCGGTTGCCGCCAGCGCGCGTTGCGCTTCCATCACACTATAGCCCAGCGCCGTCAGGGCGGCCAGCGCCTCGGTGTCCGCGGCGGATACGGCCAGCACCTCGCCGGCGTCCAGTTTGCCAACCTTTCCCTTCAGGTCCATCACAATCCGTTCGGCGGTCTTCTTGCCGATACCGGGGTAGCGGGTTAGCGCGGCGGCGTTGCCCTGCATCACAGCGGCGCGCACGGCATCGGCCGGCGCGGCGGACAATACGCCCATCGCCACCTTGGGGCCTACGCCCGACACCGACAGAAGTAACGCAAACAGCGCCAGGTCGTCGGGCGACGCGAAGCCAAACAGCATTGCTTCTAGCTCGCGCCCATTCTCTGTCAGCCGCAGGTGCGTGAAGAGGCTGACCTCGCCGCCCAGCGCGGTTACACCATCCAACAGCGGGCCGGGCACGCGCACCTTCAACCCCAGGCCGCCAACCTCCACGATCAGATGGTCGTTGCCCTTGGCCAGCAGTTTACCGCGCAGACGCGAAATCATCGGATATTACAGCCCGGCCTCGTCGCGCAGAATCTCCGCCTTGTCAATCCGCTCCCATGGCGCGTCTATGTCGTCGCGGCCAAAGTGCCCATAAGCCGCCGTGTTGCGGTAAATCGGGCGGCGCAAGTCGAGGTCGCGGATAATCGCCGCGGGGCGCAGGTCGAAATGCTCATGCACGAGGCGCTCGATCTTCTCGTCGGCTACCTTGCCCGTGCCGAATGTTTCGACCATGACGGATACCGGCCGCGCGACCCCAATCGCGTAGGATACCTGCATCTCGAAGCGGTCGGCCAGACCGGCGGCCACGACATTCTTCGCCACATAGCGCGCGGCGTACGCGCCGGAGCGGTCAACCTTGGTCGGGTCTTTGCCGCTGAACGCGCCACCGCCGTGCCGCGCCACGCCGCCGTAGGTGTCCACGATGATCTTGCGGCCCGTCAACCCGGCGTCGCCCATCGGCCCGCCCACCACGAAGCGCCCCGTCGGGTTGATGTAATACTTCGTGGTGCCGTTGAGCAGTTCCGCCGGCACAACCGCTTTGACGACGTGCTCCAGCACGTCTTCGCGGATCTGTTTCTGGGTCACGTCTTCGCTATGTTGAGTGGACAGCACGATCGTATCCACCCGCGCCGGCCGCCCGCGATGGTACTCGACCGTCACCTGCGCCTTGCCGTCCGGGCCCAGATATTTCAGGGTGCCGTTCTTGCGCACCTTCGCCAGACGTTTGACCAGTTGATGCGCCAGCGAAATGGTCAACGGCATATATTCGGGCGTTTCGTCGCAGGCGAAGCCAATCATCATACCCTGGTCGCCCGCGCCGATCAGGTCAATCGGGTCTTGACTGCTCTCTTTGGCTTCTATCGCCTTGCTCACGCCCATACGGCCGCTTCACAGGCAACCCGCCCAAACGGGTCCTGGGCATAAATTGCGTCGAGCACCGAATCGGAAATCAGGTCGCAGACCTTGTCGGGGTGCCCTTCCGTGACCGACTCGGACGTCAAAAAAGTCTTGTCGGCACTCATAAATGTCGTACTCATCGAATGCACATCTCCTTCATTATGCGGTCCCTTCCTCCCACGAGCGCAGGTACTTTTCCTGCTCCGCGGTGAGTTGGTCTATCTTGACGCCCATCGCGTGCAGTTTCAGCCGGGCGATTTCGCGGTCGAGCTCTTCCGGCAGAGTGTAGACCTGATTCTTGAGTTTGCCCGCGTTCTGCAACATATATTCGGCGGCCAGGGCCTGATTGGCAAACGACATATCCATCACCGCCGATGGATGGCCCTCCGCCGCCGCCAGATTGACCAGCCGTCCTTCGCCAAGCACCACAATGCGCCGCCCGTCGGTCAGGTGGTACTGGTCAACGTAGTCGCGCATACGCCGCACTTCGGTGGCCATGCTCTGTAAGGCTGTCAAATTGATCTCGGCGTTGAAGTGGCCGCTGTTGGCGAGGATCGCGCCGTCCTTCATCACGGCGAAGGCGGGCGCGTCAATCACATTGACATCACCGGTAGCGGTGACGAAGATGTCGCCGATGGCCGCCGCCTCCGCGATAGGCAGGACACGGAAACCGTCCATGACCGCTTCGAGCGCGCGCAGTGGGTTGACTTCTGTGACCGCCACGTTTGCGCCCATGCCGCGCGCGCGGCTGGCGATGCCGCGCGCGCACCAGCCGTAGCCGCACACGACAAAGACTTTGCCCGCCAGCAGGACATTGGTCGCGCGCATGATGCCGTCAAGCGTGCTCTGGCCGGTGCCATAGCGGTTGTCGAAGAGATGTTTGGTCATGGAGTCGTTGACCGCCAGCACCGGGAATTGCAACTTGCCATCGGCGGCCATCGCGCGCAAGCGAATCACGCCGGTGGTGGTCTCCTCGGTGCTGCCGACGATTTGGGGGATTTGTGACGTGCGGTTCTTGTGCAGTTCGGAGACGAGGTCGGCGCCGTCGTCCATCGTCAAGCCCGGCTGGTGATCCAGCGCGGCGTTGAGGTGGCTGTAGTAGGTCTTGGTATCCTCGCCCTTAATCGCAAAGACGGGCATCTCCTCGTGAACGACCAGCGAGGCGGCCACGTCGTCCTGCGTGCTCAATGGATTGCTGGCCGTAAGCACTATATCCGCGCCTCCGGCAGCCAGCGTTTTGGCGAGGTTGGCGGTCTCGGCGGTGACGTGCAGACACGCCGCAACTTTCAATCCCTTCAGCGGCTTCTCACGGCGGAACCGCTCCTGTATCAGGGCCAGCACTGGCATCTCCTGCGCGCTCCACTGTATCTTATAGCGCCCCTTATCGGCCAGCGACAGGTCCTTAATATCGAAATCTTTGGTTGCCACAGTCTCTCCTTAGCCACTCCTAAAATAGATAGCCATGCCCATTATGCGGCCCCGTTCATCGCTTCAAAATGGGTAAAGTGCTGCATTTCTCGGTAACGTGTGGCTATTTCCTCGTGCGTCAGGTGGCGCAGGCGCTCCACGCTGAACGCCTCGACGGTGAACGAGGCGACCACACAGCCGTGAATGATCGCCCGCTTCATCGTTTCGAGGCTGGTGTCCCCGCGCCGCGCGATATATCCGACGAAGCCTCCGGCAAAACTATCGCCCGCGCCGGTCGGGTCGGCGATCTTTTCGAGCGGGTAGGCCGGCGCGAAGAAGTGCTGTGAGAGGAGGCTCTCGCCATTGGTGAACAGCGCCGCGCCGTATTCGCCCTTCTTGACGATCACGGCGCGCGGCCCCAGCGCCAGTATCTTGCGCGCGGCGCGGATGAGCGAAAAGGTGTTGCCGTACTGCCGCGCCTCGGCCTCGTTGATCAGCACCACGTGGGCGAGCGAGATCGCTTTGGTCAGGGCGTCTCGTTTGTAGTCAATCCAGTAGTTCATCGTGTCGAGCGCGATCAGTTTCGGCGCTTTGATCTGCTGGGCGACCTCGACTTGCAGTTCCGGGTCAATGTTGGCGAGAAAGACGTGGGTGGCGTCACGGTAGTGATCGGGCAGTTTGGGGTGAAAGGTGGCGAAGACGTTGAGCTGGGTGTCGAGCGTCTGCGCCGAGTTGAGATCGTAGTCGTAGCGCCCCTTCCAGCGAAAGGTTTTGCCCTCAACACGCTGAAGCCCGCTCAGGTCAATCGGACGGGATTGGAGAAAGTCAACATGCGGCTGGGGAAAATCCGTGCCGACGACCGCGACCAGATTGACCTTGTCA
Source organism: Chloroflexota bacterium (assembly GCA_016200765.1). Lineage (GTDB taxonomy): Bacteria > Chloroflexota > Anaerolineae > JACRMK01 > JACRMK01 > JACQEC01. The sequence continues at coordinate 7,004 of JACQEC010000247.1, forward strand.
TAGAGGCTGGCGGCGGTGGCAAAAAAAGTTGCCGAGCCGCCGAGCGCGTCTTCGACCTTCCCAAACGGCGTCTGCACCGAATCCAACGCGACCGATCCCACGACCAGTATGCTCACTCAGGTGTCTCCATAAAAGTTCGTACCCGCGCGCGGGCCTTCTCGACCGCTTCCTTCAACCCGCGCTCAAAGGGCGCGCGCACGATGCCCTCTTCGGTGATGATGCCGCTGAGGTAGCGGTTGGGTGTCACGTCAAAGGCCGGGTTGGCGACGGCGACGCCGGCCGGGGCGATCATCTGTCCGCGGATGTGCGTGACCTCGCGCGCGTCGCGCATCTCGATCGGTATCTCGCTCCCGCTGGGCAGGCTCAAGTCCACGGTTGACGTCGGTACGGTCGGGTAAAATGGCACGCCGTTCTCTTTGGCCACCACCGCCAGTTTGTACGTGCCGATCTTGTTGGCCGTGTCGCCATTAGCCGCCACGCGGTCCGCGCCGACGAGCACCAGATTGACCTTGCCCGCTTGCAGGAAGTACCCGGCGGCGTTATCGGCGATGAGCGTCATCGGGATGGAGCGTTGCATCAGTTCCCAGCACGTCAGCGCGGCTCCTTGCAGGCGCGGTCTCGTCTCATCCACCAGCACGTGCACGCGCTTGCCTTGCTCGTGCGCCATAAAGACGACCCCCAGCGCGGTTCCCCAATCCACCGCGGCCAGCGCGCCCGTGTTGCAGTGATGCAGGATCGTATCGCCGTCGCGAATCAGCGTCGCGCCGTGCTCGGCCATGCGCCGGTTGATCGCGACGTCCTCGTCGGCCAGCCGCTGTGCCTCCGCAACGAGCGCGGCGCGCACGTCGTCGGCCGCCTGCAAGCGTTCGTCGGTGGCCGCGCGCCACATGCGTTCCAGCGCCCAGAACAGGTTGACCGCTGTGGGGCGCGAGGCCGCCAATATCTTCGACGCGCCGTCGAGATCATCCAGCAAGGTTTGGCGATCCGTCGCGCGGCTCTGTAAAGCGGCCAGCGCCATACCGAACGCCGCCGCGGCGCCGATGGCCGGCGCGCCGCGGATGACCATCGTCTTGATCGCGTCCGCGACAGCGCGATAATCGTCGTACGCATTGACGACGAACGCGTGCGGCAGTTGGCGCTGGTCAATCATCTTGACCTGATTGTTTTCCCAAAAGACGGTGCGCATAAACTGTGCGATGTTGTGTTACAGCCGCCATAAAGCAAAAACTCTCCGCCGAGGAGAGTTGACAATCGTATCATCTCCCAGACGGTGCGGCTGTCTGTCGGATTTGGCACAGCGTTCGATGTAGCGAACCCGTTGCCGAGGCTTCACAGGGCCGATCCCTCCGCCTCTCTGGATGAGCGGCACGCGCGACTCGGCCAGCGTGAAGCTCTCCTGCTGTCGGAACTTTTGGACCAGTTCCGGTGGAATCTTGCTAAACAGGCCGTTCGGGTTTTGCTGGCTCGCGTGCGACTGCCACGCCCGCGCTTTGGCCTCAAGATACGGGGCGACATCCAGGCGGGTTGTCACAGGAGGGCGCCCCACCGCCCGCCGCTCGGGGTTGAACGGCCCGAACTGCGACAGGTCAACACCGGCCTCCTTGAGATAACGCGCGACTGCCTCAAAGAACTCCGGCGAGAAGCCCGGCCAGTAGATTTTTTGCGGCGCATAGGCCGCTACCCCATTGGTCAGCTGCTCCGGATAGCAGGTCGGGTCGCCAGCCTTGGCGAACGCCGCCATGGCGGCCGCGTGCACCTTCAGGTGGTCGGGGTGGCCGTAGCCCCCCTGCGGGTCGAAGGTCAGCATCACCTGTGGCTTGACCGCGCGCACAATCTTCACAACCTTACCCGTTACTTCGTCAAGCGGGGCGTTATGCAAATTGACCGGGTCCTCGTTTTCCGGCGTGCCCATCATGCCTGAATCGCGGTAGTCGAGGAAATAAATCTCGCCGACGCCGATGTGGCTCATCGCATTATGCAGTTCCTGCGTGCGCACCGCGCCGAGCGTTTCCTTCGTCGCGTTGACGCCCGGCGCAATCTCGCCAACTTCGCCGCGCGTCGCGCAGATTAACGCCACGCGCGCGCCTTGCTGCCGGTAATGCGCGAATGCCCCTGAGACCAGACCTTCGTCATCGGGGTGGGCAAAAACGGCTAGCAGGCGGCGTGGATCACCAGACATACTCAATCCCCCCTCCAAACGTTCGATAATAAACAAGTTTAACCCGTAATCCAGCAACCGCCAAAACACTCTGACGAGAGACGGCGACGTTGCGCGTTCATGGGTTATGACGTCCTCAAGAATTGAGCTAACGCGCAACGCGCCAACGTTCTCGCTATGGGGCACGCGCCGAGCATCAGAAACCGGCGCTGTTCACGATTAGCCGACCATCCACACATTGGACGGCTGTTTGGGAAAGAGCGCCTTCAACAGTGCGCGCGTTTCTTCATCTTTGTGCCAACAATCGGCGTAGGCGTGTCTCATCTCTTCCAGCGTGCGGTAGCCGAACAACAGTTGCAGGAAGGTCAGATTGGGGAAACCCGCGCTCCCATCCTCGGTCAGAGCCGACAGCCAGCGCTCCACGTTGGCTAGTCGCCCGCGTTCCCAGACGAAGCGCAAGCCATCACGATAGAAATTGAGTTTCAGTTCGCCGCTGTGTCCGGCGAGGTACGACCCGGCCAGGCGCTGTTCCAGCACGGATCGAATGTGGCGAATGAAGTCAGGCAGATCGGGCACGCGCACATACCAGGCATACGGCTGGCGCACGAGCGGCAGTCGGTCGGGGATCAAATCATAGACCGGATGCTCAACACCCAGCCCGAAGCGAAACGCCGCGAACGGCTTGCGGTCGCGCGCGGCATAGGCGCTGCCCGTGGCGTGCAGATAGCGCAGTACGGTCGGTATGACGCTCATCCACGACACGCCCGGCTTGACCTCGAAATGGGTGACGATGAGCGCCTCGCGGCCCAGCAGAGGCAGGTGGGCCAGAAAGCCTACCGGTTCGCCACCGGCTGAGGTGATGATGAGGAACTCACGGCGCTGGTCGGACTGCGCGCTGTGGCCGGCGAGGTCGTAGCGCCACAGCGCCTCGTCGCGCACACACGAGACCAGCGAGCGACTGGCGCTCTGCGCGTAGTATTGCATCAACTGTGGCGCGTCCGCCTCAATGGCTGGACGCAGGGTGAACGGCTCGCTTTCGCCCTCCTTGAGTTTGGGCAGACCCTGCGAGGCATAGCCGAACCGACCGCCGCCGAGCCACAAAGCCATATCGTAGCCAAACTGCCGATAATACCATGGGATACCACCGATGACCTGCACCTTCTCGCCACGCTCGGCGCTCCATTGGTGAACGACCTCGAACTGCGCGCGCACCAACCCGCGCCGCCGGTACTCCGGCAGGGTGCCGACCAATTCCGGCTGTCCAACGCCAAACTCGACCCCGCCGTAAGACCAGCGCTGTGAGATCAGGCAGAGCGCGGAGGCTATCGTGCCCGTGCGCGGGTCTTCGACGACGGTGAAGTCGCCGGGGCGGAACGTCGGATGAGCGCCGCTCATCAGATCACGAACCCAGTGCTCATTCAGCGGGTCCGGCTGATTGTTCTCGTCCGGAAAGACACGCGCGTAAAGCGCGACCAGTGCGCCGGTGTCTGCCGGTGTCGCGCACCGCACGATCAACCCGCCGCCCAACTCGCGCAGGACGGTTTGGCGATTCTGCAAAGTTTGTAGCATAATGTCTCCTGTCTTGCTCGTCTGACATCAAAAGGCGCGATCTTTAACCGCCGCCGCGCCACACCCGTGCGGCGTTCGCCAGCGCAGTCTCCGAGAATCTGCCATTAACGACCATTCGCCAATGCGCGCCGGGCCATACCGCGCGCTGATTGTTCTCTCCACGGCCGTCTTGACCGCGATGGGTCTCGGACTGTGCCTTCTCCAAACGGCCCCGGCTGAGGCCCGCTCGCCCACCGCGCCCGCCGTCTCCGGCGACCCCAGCCTGTCGGCCACACAGCCGTACACGCTCTTTCTGCCTGTGGTCATGCAGCCCATCGGGAACACAGGGCCGCAGGGCTTGCAAGCCGGTCAGCCGATCGGCGACAACGGCGAAATCTTCTTCACGGATACCGTCGCGTCGCAGATTGCGAGCGCGGGCGCCGGATGGGTGCGCATCAATTTCCGACTCGGCGCGCACTTCCCGGATTGGACGACGCCCGTATCGGCCACGACCGCCCTGTCGCTCTATGATTCGATTGTGACCACCGCTCTGAACCACAACCTCAAGGTACTGGGCTTGCTCTCCAACGAGTCATGGGTTGGCGGGCTGTCCGACTGGCAGGCCAACAACGCGGAGGTGGCCGGTGGTAACGGCGACAACACCTTCATCCAGCAATTCGACACCTACGCCGCCCGTGTGCTGATGCCGCACTTCGCGGGCAAGATTACCGAGTGGGAGGTCTGGAATGAGCCTAACGCCGGCCCCACTTACGTCTACCCGTCCAACTTTGCCTGGCTGCTCCGGCGAGCCTATCTCGCGGCCCGCGATAACGGCATCACCGCGACGCTGATCTCCGGCGGGCTGTTCAGCAGTAACCCGTACGGCAGTACGCTCCTGACTTCTGCGAACACGGGCGCGGACTACCTGACAAGCACCTACACTCAGGGCAAGCTCAACGCCAGTTGGGACGGACTCAAGAGCACCTACGGCTCCTACCCGCTCGACACCATCGGCCAGCATATCTACATTGACTGGTGGGCGGGGCTGACCACCGCCGCGCGGGTCGAGCAGACCGCCAGTTTCGTCTTCAACGCTTATGCCGCGTTTGAGGGCGTGACCACGACGAAGCGCATCAATATTACCGAAATGGGCTGGGGCACGGATTGGGTCAGCGAGAGTACGCAAGCGACCAGCCTCAGCACGGCGTATATTAAGCTCAAGCAACTCACCTACATCGAGCGCACGTATTGGTTTTTCTTGCAGGACATCCCCGTGGCCAGCCTATACTATGGCCTCCTGCGCGAGGATGGCAGTGCGAAGCCTGCCTGGTCCTCGTACCAGCAGATTCATTAGCCGCGCGCCGATCATCTCGCGCGGACTCGCTATCGGCGACCGGCCAGATAGTGAAGCACTCGCTCCGTTTCGATCTGCCAAGCATACTCGGCGTGATAGGGCTTGAAGCCCATCTCGACGTTGATTTTCAGCATGGGCGCATTCGTCTGCGCGTTGCCGGTGACGAACCGCTTGACCGAGGGTCTCTCCCGCAGTACCTTCTCGATCATCGCGGCCTTCAGCCAGCGCCCCAGACCCTTATTGCGGTATTTCGGCCAGACACCCGTCCCACCCTGCATGACAATCTCCGGGCGCCTGGGGTTCCATACGACCTCGGTGAAGCCGGCCAGTTCGCCGCTCGGCATGTGGCGCGCGTACAGCGTCCAGAGTATCTGGCCTCTTGCGAGCCTCTGCTGTTGCCGCTGACGTAATTGCTCTGGCGTCGTGTGTTCGTCTTCGAGTTCCAACGCGCCGCGTGGCGCTGTGTTCATCACGTCAACCAGCGCCGCCACCGCCGCGAGGTCCGCTTCGGGGTAGGAGCCATCCCACAGGCCGAGTTCGAAATCCGACGCGGATTGCTGTGCCTGCTCTTGCCACTGGCACATTAACTCGCGGTTGAGATCGGCCACTTCTAACACGCTGGTGCGCTCGATCAGTCCCTGCTGTGCGCCAATGCGC
>JACQEC010000242.1 GCA_016200765.1 Chloroflexota bacterium
CCGTTCGGGGTCGGCGGATAGGATGCGGGGGTGCCAATCGGCGGGGTCAGCGTCGGCGCTCAGCGCCGCGATCAGTAAGGCGATTGAGCCGGTCTGGCTCATGGCAAAAGGCTCGTGCGATGAATGACACACGACCCTTGAGGAGGCGCGCTATCTTGCAACCAGCCATCAGGCCGCTGACTGAGCCGGGCGGCGCGCGCGGCTAGCCACGCGCGCCGGGTCAGTTTCGCGGCACATTATGAATCTAGTGGCTTGAGAAGGTGACTTGCTTGAGTTCGTCGTGCTTGACGAGCTCGGGCTTCACATACTTCATAGGAGGCCTCCTTTAAGTTTTCGCGCTTGGTGGTGAACTGTAACATACACCAGAAGTGCAGAAGCGTTTCGACAGCGCGCCTCCTCAAGGCTCGTGCCGCTACGCATTCATCAGGTCGGTTCTGATACCTGCCCGCCACAACGCGGGGTATATGGGGCGGATTATTACACAGAATCGGGGCGCGGTCAAATCAAACTTGGTTATCGGGTATAGCGCAGATTCGTCGGGGCAGAGCAACCGCCACACCGCACGCTGTTGGGCAACCGCATGGCTGGCCCCCGACTGGATCGGGGGCTGGCCGTGGCTGCGCCCTGAGCGCAGACCCTCTCACCTCTCCGACCCTTCTGGGGGATACCCGGTTGCCCGTGACGCATCGCAGTGAGCGAACCGGTCTCAACCCGCTTCAGCGGGTTTTCTATTTATAGCAGGCGGTTTCTAACCGCCTGCGGTGCTGAACGTTGCGCGTTCACGCCCGACCTCCTCACGCCTCCGACGACTCTGCGCTATACCCTTGGTTATCGTTCGCGGCGAACACCCGTGTGTCCTGCTCGCGGTTGCGTTTCGGCTCAGGTCAATGTATCATGAATTTGGAAACGGTTATGCCCTCCCCACCTCCCGTGAACCTCATGACCCGTGTTGGGCGGCTGCCCAAACGCCACGTCTTTCTGATCGCCGTGATCTGCGTCGTCGTCCTGTCTGCCGTAGATGAGCTCACCGGCCCCGACATCTCCGTCATGTATCTAGCGCCGGTGGCCTTCGCCACATGGCTGCTGGGTCTGCTGCCCGGCGTGCTGATTGCCGCCGCCAGCGCGCTGGCCGGCCTGCTGGTTAACTTGCTGGACCAGAATCTAAGGGGGGCGCATTCGTTGTGGCCCTACTGGCGCGCCGCGACCAATGCCGGTATTCTGTTCATCGTCGCCTACCTCCTGTCGGCCCTGCGCATTGCCCTGCGGCGTGAACAAGAACTGGCGCGCACCGACCACCTGACGAGTGTGGCGAACACGCGATATTTTTTTGAGCACGGCGTGCTGGAGTTGGAACGCGCCCGCCGCTATCAGCGCCCGCTGACGCTCGCCTATATTGACATTGACAACTTCAAAACGGTCAACGACCGCTTCGGCCACTCAGCCGGAGACCGGATCCTGCGCCTGACCGCCCAGACCATCCAACAGCATGTGCGCCTGAGCGACATCCTCGCCCGGTTGGGCGGCGATGAGTTCGTCGTGCTGATTCCGGAAGCCGGGCCCAACTCTGCTGGCACGATCTTGCGCAAACTGCAAGCTGTGCTCGCCGAGGCGGCCCGCACAAACGGCCACAGCGTCACCTTTAGCATCGGGGCTGTCACCTTCAATCGCCCGCCGGCTTCGCTAGACGAGATGCTCAAGCAGGCCGACGACTATTTGTACGACATCAAGCGCGGCGGTAAGAATAACCTGAAAGTGGTCGTGGCCGACGAGCCCGACCCGCCAGCCTCATTGTGACGACCGATGAGTCATCGCTGTTGACTTTCGCTCGCGGCTGGGCTAAGATGTCGCCCAGCGGCGGATAAGATTCCCTGCTTTCGACTATTGCATCGCTTACACTACCCCTATTTCACCTTACTTCAGGAGGAGACAAACCATCATGCCCGTAGATTCAAAGGTACTCAACTCGCTCGAATGGCGGCTGGTCGGCCCGCATCGCGGCGGCCGGGTCGTGGCGGTGGCAGGCCACCCCACCGACCCGATGACGTTCTACTTCGGCGCGTGTGCCGGAGGTGTGTGGAAAACAACCGACGGCGGCTGGAACTGGGGAAACGTATCGGATGGCTTCTTCAAGACAGCGGCGATTGGCGCGCTGGCCATCTCCACGTCCGACCCCAACGTTCTGTATGCAGGCACCGGCGAGACCTGCATCCGCGGTAACGTCTCGCACGGCGACGGCGTTTACAAATCCACCGACGGCGGCAAGACGTGGGTGAATGTCGGGCTGGCCGACACGCGGCACATCGCCCGTATTCACGTTCACCCCCAGAACCCCGACTGGGTCATTGTAGCCGCGCTGGGGCACGCCTGGGGCCCGAATAAAGAGCGCGGCGTCTTTCGCACTCAAGACGGCGGCGAGACCTGGCAGAACATCCTGTTCCGCAGCGAGAAGGCCGGCGCGATTGACCTCTCGATGGACCCCAACAACCCGCGCCTGTTATATGCCGCGTTCTGGGAAGCCCAGCGCTACCCTTACAAACTGATCAGCGGCGGCCCCGACAGCAGCCTGTACAAATCGTCCGACGGCGGCGACTCGTGGACCGAAATCACCAACAACCCCGGCCTGCCCAAGGGCGTCAAAGGCCGCATGGGCATTGTCGCCTCGCCCGCGAAGACCGACCGCGTCTGGGCCGTGGTCGAAGCCGAAGACGGCGCGATCTTCCGCTCCGACGACGGCGGCCTCAACTGGCAGCGCCTCTCGGAGGAGCCCGGCCTGCGTGGCCGTCCCTGGTACTACATGCACATCTTCGCCGACCCGCAAGACCCCGACACTCTCTGGGTTTTGGATTACTCGCTCTGGAAGTCGGTGGACGGCGGGAGCACGTTCTATGAGATTCCGACGCCGCACGGCGACAACCACGCGCTCTGGATTGACCCGTGCAATCCCCAGCGTATGATTGAGGGCAACGACGGCGGCGCGTGCGTCTCGTTCAACGGCGGCGGGTCGTGGTCCACGCTCTACAACCAGCCCACCGCGCAGTTCTATCACGTCATCACCGACAATCAGATACCGTACAAGATTTACGGCTCCCAGCAGGACAACACCGCCATGGCCCTGCCCAGCCTCTCCACCCGCGGCGTCATTACGGAGTGCGACTGGTTCGAGCCGGGCGGCGGCGAGAGCGGCTATATCGCCATCAAGCCCGACGACCCCAATATCATCGTCGCCGGAGCGATTGGCAGTGGCCATGGCAACGGCCGCCTTGTCCACTACAACCACCGCACCGGCCAGGAGCGCAACATCACCCCGTGGCCGGAGGTGACCGGCATGGGCGTGGGCGCGAAAGAGTTAAAGTATCGCTTCCAGTGGACGTTCCCTATCCTGTTCTCGCGCTACGATGCCGACGCGCTCTACATCACCGGCAATCATGTCTTCCGCTCCACCAATCAGGGACACTCGTGGGAGGTCGTCAGCCCCGACCTGACCCGCAATGACCCGGCCAAATTGGAAGTCTCCGGCGGCCCAATCAGCAATGACAACACCGGCGCGGAGGTCTATTGCACCATCTTCGCCTTCGCCGAGTCGCCGCACGAGCGTGGCGTGATGTGGGCCGGCTCGGACGATGGGCTGATTCATCTCACGCGCGACGGCGGCCAGACGTGGCAAAACGTCACGCCGCGCGACCTGCCTGAGTGGGCGCTGATCAGCATCATCGAGCCTTCGCCGCACGACCCCGCGACGGCCTATCTCGCCGCCACACGCTACAAGCACGACGACACGCAGCCCTATCTCTTCAAGACCAACGACTACGGCCAGACGTGGCGGCAGATTACCAACGGCATCCCCGCCAACGACTTCACGCGCGTGATCCGCGAAGACCCCGCGCGCCGCGGCCTGCTCTTCGCGGGCACCGAGACTGGCGTCTATGTCTCGTTTGATGATGGCGAAAACTGGCAGCGCGCCCAGACCAATCTGCCCGTCGTGCCCATCCACGATCTGCACATCAAGGACGGCGACCTCATCGCCGCCACACATGGCCGCTCATTCTGGGTGCTGGATGACCTCTCGCCCCTCCGCCAGATGAGCGACGCGGCGGCGAGCCAGCCCGCGCACCTGTTCCAGCCGCGCCCGACCACGCGCTACAAGATTTACAAAGGCTATGGCATGAAGCCATATACGGAGGTCAGCTATCGCATGGCCGGGCCCATCGTCTATGCCTACCGACAGAAAGATAAGCCCACCGGTGAAAAACAGGAGATACCGCTGGATGCCGGCCAGAACCCGCCCGATGGCGTCGTCGTGGCTTACACCCTGAAGGACAAGCCCGAAGCTGACATCGAGTTGAGTTTTCTGGACGCGCGCGGAAACCTGATCAAGACCTTCTCCAGCAAGGAACCGGAGAAGCCCGACCCCGCCTCCGGCAAACCCGTAGAGAAAAAGGACGAGCCGCGCCTGCCGAAGGAAGCAGGCGGGAACCGCTTCGTCTGGAACATGCGTTACCCCGACGCGACCAAACTGCCCGCGAACAAAGGCCGCGCCGGCACCGATGAACTTGTCGTCGGGCCGGTTGCGCCTCCCGGCGCCTATCAGGTGCAGTTGAAGGTCGGCGGCCAGACGTTGACCCAGGCCTTCGAGATTTGCAAAGACGCGCGGGTCGCCGCCACACTGGAAGAGTTGAGCGCGTTGTTTGAGTTCTTGATGCAGGTCCGCGACAAACTCTCCGCGACCCATCAGGCGATCATCCAGATACGCGACCTGCGCGATCAGGTGGACGGCTGGGCAGGCCGTGTGGGCGCTCAGGCCAATGCCGACGCGCTCAAGGGCGCGGCCAAGGCCCTGCGCGAGAAACTGACGGGCATTGAAGAAGAACTGGTGCAGGTCAAATCCGACGACCCGCGCTCGTTTCCGTCCAAGTTGAACTCGCGGCTGGCCGCGCTGACCTCCTTCGTAGACAGCGCCGATTACCCACCCACCCGGCAGGCGCGCGAGGTGTTCGACGGCCTCTCGGCGCGCATTGACGAGCAGTTGGCGCGCTTGCAGGCCCTCGTCCGCACCGACGTCGCCGCCTTCAACCAGATGATGCGCGACGCGGGGGTGGATGCTCTGGTGCCCAAAGCCGCGATGTAATCACCTCATCACTGGAGAGCAGGCTTCAGCCGGTCAGTGACGCGATACACCGCCACTCAAGCGCGTATCGCTTCCGTCCGGCCGAAGCCTGCCCTGCCCGTACCCGCTCAGCGTTTCGTGAACCACCGCGAGCGCAATGTCGCGTTAGCGCGTACCGAACCTGCGTAACAGGTTTCCCCAGTCGCCGTCCGCTTGTGGTCACACTTTAGTCACGGCAGGCGCCTATAATGAACAGTGAACAAAATACCCGCGCGGGCAGTGCGAGAAATTTGACATCCCCCGCAGGTCTATATACAATGCCGCTGTTATCAAGGTGCCTGCATGGGCGACGCCCATTGAGGAGGTGGCTTTTATCCTCGCCATCCATCGCGGATGATTCAACGAGACTGAGTCGCCGTTAGCATTACGGTACTATTGGCTTTTAAGACTGGCGTAGTATACTAAAAAAGTAATCGTTCTACAGCGATAAAGGCAAATCCACCGCAAGGTGGAGGCGCAAAACTACGGGCCCTGGGCTGTATTCGTTTAGGATCGCCGGGTTGCCACTGAGGTTGCGATAGTGGCAACCCGGTTTTGTATTATGCCGGATTGCCACTCATCTTGGGCAAAAGTGGCAACCCGGTTTTGCATTTTGTAGGGGATCCTGTAACCGGAAGGCTGTGCACCGATCATGCGCCGCCCTCCCATCCTAAGTGCTGTACCGTAGGCACACGATCAAAACCCGGCAGACCTCGGATCAAAGGTACTGCCTGTCAAAATCCTAAGGGGGGATTCATGTTCCGTTTCATTCTGAATGCTCTTCGTCCCGCTTTTCTGCTTCAAAATGCCTTGCCCCTGCTGTTTGTAACCGGCCTGATGGCCGGGTTCACCAGCGTGGGCGCCGCCCTGTTCACCAGCACGACCTCCGTAGCCGCCAACTCGTTCACCACCGGCACGGTGGACATTGCCACCAGCCCCACCTCGGCCCTCGTCACCTTTACCAATATGGCGCCCGGTGACGTCATCACAGCCCCCGTAACCGTTTCCAATAACGGCACCCTGCAACTGCGCTACGCCATTACTTCCACCATCACTAACGCCGACAGCAAGGGCCTCGGCGCGCAATTGCAGCTCACGATCAAGTCCGGCTTGACCACCGGCAACTGCGCCGCATTTGTCGGCGGCACCACCATCTATGGGCCGGCCACGCTGGGCAGTCTGCCCGCCGGCACCAGCCTCAATCTGGTTGGCGACCCGACGACCGGCGCGCAGAGCGGTGACCGCACCCTGGTTGCCGCCGCCAACGAGGTGCTGTGCTTCCAGGTTTCATTGCCCCTGACCACCGGCAACGCCTTCCAAAACGCCACCTCCACCGCCACCTTTGCCTTCATCGCCGAGCAGACCGTCAACAACTAACCCGGCCTCGCGCTGTTCGCCGCAGTTTTGGGCGTGAATGGGGAGCGCAGGCTTCAGCCGGATTGTATCGCGAACGCCTCATGCGATAGTTCATCGTCCGGTTGAAGCCTGTGCTCCAGAGACGATGCGCGCTGCTTTACGCCGCAGAGTTACGATCTACAACCTTCACTCCCGACCCTGGCGGCGCATTAACGACTCGCCGTCAGAACCTTCACCAGAAGGAACAATTTATGTTCAACAAACCAGTAGCCATTCCCCAGAGCCAACCGGCGCCCATGGCAGGGCTCGCCTCGGCCTTCAAATTCGCAAGTTTCGCGCTGCGCGCCACCATCGTCGTGTTATCCACATTGCTATTTTTCGTCACCGCTGTGGTGACGCTCCCGATGGCCATGGGCAATCGCACGCTGGTGATCTTGAGCGGCAGTATGGCGCCAGCCATCGCCGAAGGCGCCGCGGTGGTTGTGCGGCCGGTGCCCACGCAAGAGTTGGAAGTCGGCGATGTCATCGCCTTCTTGCCCAGCGCAACCGCGCAAATCCCTATCGTACACCGCATTCTAAGTTTCCGGGACAAAGACGGTGTGCGCTTCTTTACCACCCAGGGTGACGCAAACCACACCGAAGACCGCGCAGAGGTCGCCTTGCCTCCGACAGCCTGGCGCGTCTGGTACAGCGTGCCGCTAGCCGGCTACGCCATTCAATTCGCGTCCAGCCCGCTCGGCACGCTCCTGCTGGTGGTCATACCGTCGCTGCTGTGGCTGTACCGCAAGGCCGGCGGCGCGGTCAGGCGACTGCGCGCCGCCCCTTAGGCGTGCCCAGCGGACAGCCTATCGGTCGCCGCGGCCCCCGGTCGCTGTCACTCCGCGCCCCATGAGAAAACTGCTGGATTGGCCTTTGGTTTGCCTGTTGGCGGTGGCCCTCAGCCTGCTGGCCGTACCCCAGATGGATTGGGGCCTGGCGCTGTCCGTCAGCCAGCAAACCCTGGGCGGCAACACCCTCACCACGCGCAATCTGGTCGCGCCCACCAACCTGACGGCCAGCGCGGCCGGGCATGACGTTCAGTTGGGCTGGACGGCAGGCCAACAGGGCGACGGCTACTCGGTGCTGGGGGTCGCCAACGGCAACAACAGCGATTGCTCCGCCGCCGTCTTCGGCAGCATCGGCTCCACGGCCGGAACCTCCTTCACCGACAGCGGCCGGTTTTCCCCGCAAGGCAGTTATTTCTGCTATCAGGTCAAGACGACCTATGGCCCGTGGTCCAGCCAGCTAAGCAACCCCATCGCCGCTGGGCAGATTGGCTTCGTCGCCAATACCCTCACCATTCAGAACGACGGCGACCACTCGGCTTGCTCCGGCAGTGGCTCACAGCAATTTGGCCAGTCTGGCTTCCTCGATTGCGGCGATCAAGTCATCGTGGGCTTCAATCAGGCCGTTGATCCGGCCAGCGGCCCCACCTCCTCCCAAACCGTCTGCGCTGGCATGAACCTGACGCTCGCCAGCACGACCGCCACGGGCAATTGCGAGACGGCCAGTTTCAAGGTGGGCAGTTTTACCAAAAGCCTCGTCACCGGGTCACAGGTCGTCGCGCACGCGCTCGGTGAAACGCCCAAGGCGCTCATCCTCTGGACCAGCAGCGATCTCAACGAGTCGTTTACGGGGAGTTTCATGCTCGCCTTCGGCGTCGGCGATGGGACGACGAGCAAAGCGATCTCCGCGGCCAGTCAGGACGCCGTGGGTACCTCTAACACCAGTAGCCGCATCGCCAACAAGGTCTTGACGATTGTGCAATGGGGACAGGTGCTCATCGCCGAAGCGGACTTGTCATCCGTGGACGCCACGAACTTCACGCTCAACTGGACGACAAACAACAATCAGGGGTACGTGATCCACTTCATAGCCATCGGCGGCTCCGCCGTCTCGGCCAAGGTGGTCGGCTGGACGATGCCGACCGCCACAGGCAACAAAGCCGTAACCGGTGTGGGGTTCAAGCCCGATCTGGTCATCCACTTTCACGCTAACGACACCTTTACGGCCAATCCGCCCACCAGTGTGGCAGGCGCCAGTCTGGGGGTTGGGGCGATGGAGGTGAATGGCAGCCAATGGGCCAATCACTTCCTCTCGCTGGACAATCAGGGCACCTCCAATACGCAGCGCGGACAGCAGACGAACGCCGCCATTCTCGCTTTCAATAGCAGCCTGTCCCTGACGAAGAAAGCATCGTTCGTGACGATGGACGCCGATGGCTTCACCGTCAACTTCAGCACCGCGAACGGCAACGCCAGCCAGGTGTTTTCGCTCGCCCTGAAAGGCGTCAAGGCCAAGGCGGGCAACTTTACGAAGAGTATCACGACGCCAACGGCCACCCAAGCCGTGACCGGCGCAGGTTTCCAGCCCCGCTTGCTCCTGCTCGCCAGTTTTCAGGACGTGACGCAAGCCAACCCGGTCGCTCATACCCGTCTGGGCTTTGGGGCTTCCGACACGATTAACAAAGGGTCTGCCGCGCTGACCGACGCGGACGCTGCGGGCACCAGCATCGCCAAAAGCATTGACAAGACGAGCAAGGTCTTTGTCAAGGTCAACAACAACACGCCCGCCGTTGACGCAGAGGCGAACCTGACCAGTCTGGACAGCGACGGCTTCACGCTCAATTGGACGACCAACGATGCGGTGGCGACCCAAATGACGTATCTAGCCCTCGCGCCGCTGACCCTGCCCAATGAACTGCTCGTGCTGGGCCAGTTGAGCGGCGGCAGCGTCGGCGTCTGCAACTGCCGTTTCAACGCGGCCTACACGCTGGGCAACAGCAACAAAACGATGACCGTGACGATTGGCGCGCGCGTGACCGGCGCGAACTACCCCTCGGTCAGCAGCTCTGTGTGGAGTTTCTCGCCCACGACGATCATCACCAAAATGCTGTCCAGCACAGGCGCATTTCACATCTGCGACAACAACAGCGCCAGCGGCAACTGCCTGCCCGCCACGAGCGGCCCGCAATCCCCCTAGGCTCTCGCCATCTCCGCTTCGAGCTGCTCCAGGCGCGACTGCTTCATGCTGTAATACTTGGCGTCGGGGTGATGCACTACCAGCGCCGCGGTGGACTGCTCCGGCACCAACTGGAACGCCGAAGTCAACGAGACGCCGATGGCCTCCGTTTGCGGCAGTAGGCTGAAGGCAAGCCCATGTTGTGACAAGTCCGGGCACGCCGGATAGCCCCACGAGTAGCGTTTGCCGCGCTCCGGCTCTAGCCCTAGCTCGCGCCGGACGTGCTGATGAACATACTCGGCTGTCGCTTCGGCGGCCTCGACGCTCAAGCCGTGAACGAAGTAGGCCTCGCTGTAGTCGCCGCGCGCTTGCAGTTCATCAAACTTCGCGCCGGCGGCAGAACCGACGGTCACCACCTGAAACGCGGCCACGTCCATCACGCCCGACCCAACCGGCGCGAAATAGTCGGCGAGGCACAGCCGTTCGTACTCGCTCTGGCGTGGGAACAGGAAGCGCGCCAGCGCGCGGCGCGGCTGATGGCCGTTGGAAGCGAGTTCCGCCGGGTCGTAAATAATGAGCGTGTCGCCATCCGACTGGGCCGGGAAGTAGCCATAAACCGCCTGCGGCTCCAGCCACCTTGACTTGATCGCCTCGCGCTTCATGCGCTCCAGCCGCGCCTCGAAGTCGGCTTTCAGCCGCACCCATTCGTCGCCGTGCGCGTTCTTCGCGCCCCACTGCAAGCGGTACAATTCGTTGAGGTCGAGCTGCTTCAGCACGATCTCAAGCGGCATCGCCCGGATGACCCGCGCTCCCCAGAACGGCGGGCGCGGAATCGCAGCAGACGGCAGACGGGCAGCAGACGGCTGTGCGACGGGCGAAGCCGGGCGCGGAGCGCCGGCGGGAAGAGGCCGGGCGCTCAACTCCGCTTCGGCCTCCGCGCGGTTGCGCCCGACCAACTCGCCGCGCTCGCGCGGGTCAATCAGCCGCCCCACCACGTCGAGGCCCTCGAAGGCGTCCTTGCAGTAAAATACGCCCGGCGCATAGGGCGCGCCTGACTCGGTAAACAGGATGCGCCGTCCAAACTTGCGGTTGATGGCCGCGCCGCCGATTAGCACCGGAAACGACAGTTGGCGCCGCTGGAGCTCGTTCACAATCAGCGGCATCTGCTTCGACGTGGAAACCAACAGCGCGCTCAAGCCGATCGCGGTCGCGCCCACCTCGACCGCCTTATCAATGATCACATTGGCTGGCACCTGCTTGCCGAGGTCGAAGACCGTAAACCCGTTGTTGGACAGGATCGTGTTGACGAGGCTCTTGCCGATGTCGTGCACGTCGCCGTAGACCGTCGCCAGCACGACCTTGCCTTTGGTCGTCCCCTCTTTGCGGTCAAGATACTTCTCAAGGTGCGCCACAGCCTTTTTCATCACCTCCGCCGACTGAAGCACAAACGGCAGAATCAGTTCGCCCGCGCCGAATTTGTCGCCGACTTCCTTCATGGCCGGCAGCAGCACGTGGTTCAGCGTCCAGATAGCGCTGTCGTTGCGGTTGGGGCCTTGCGCGGCGATGCACATGTCAATCAGCGGCTCGATGCCTTCTTTCTTGCGATGCAAAATCATCCAGTGGATCTTCTGCTCGACGCTCATGCCGGCGGTCGGGTCCTCGATGGTCTTGCCCACCGCCGCGCCCTTCACCTGCTCAAAGTGCTGGATGAAGCGGGCTAGCGCGTCGGGCGCGCGGTTGTAGATCAGGTCGTCGCACAGCGCGCGCACCGACGGTTCCACTTCGGCGTAGGGCGTGATGTCTTTCGGGTGCACCAGCGCCATATCCAGCCCGGCTTCCACGCAGTGGTAGAGGAACACGCTGTTGAGCGCGGCGCGCGCCGCCGGAGTCAGGCCAAATGAAACATTGCTCACACCGAGCGAGGTCAGCACGCCGGGCAGGTTCGCCTTGATTTGACGGATGCCCTCCATCGTCTCGACGGCTGAAGACGCCATCTCCGGGTCACCGGTCGCCAGTGTGAACGTCAGTGTGTCATAGATCAGGGATTCCGGGCTAAGGCCGTACTCATTCACCGCGATTTCATAGATGCGCCGGGCAACTTCGCACTTCGTGGCCGCCGTTTTCGCCATGCCCTTCTCGTCAATCGTCAGCGCGATAACCGCCGCGCCGTGCGCCACAGCCAGCGGCAGCACCGCGTCACAGCGCTCGCGCCCGCGCTCCAGATTGATCGAGTTGATAATCGCCCGCCCCGGATACATCTCCAGCGCCGCCTTGATAACATCCGCCTCGGTCGAGTCAATCACCAGCGGCGTCTCGACGCTCATCTGCAATTTCTTCACGACCTTGCGCATCTGCTCGGCTTCGTCGCCGCGCTCGGTGAGCGCCACGCACACATCCAGCGCGTGCGCGCCGCCCTCAACCTGCTCGCGCGCCACGGACAGGATGCCATCATAATCGTCGTCGAGCAGTAACTGCTTGACCTTGCGACTGCCCTGCGAGTTGACGCGCTCGCCGACGATCAGGGGACGCGGGTCTTGGTGCATTGGAATGGCGCGCATCGCCGACGACAATTGCGGCGCGGCGTCTATCTCACGTGCGCGCGGCTTGCGCGTTGTCGCGCCGGTACGCGCACATTGCGCGACAATCGCGCGAATGTGGTCGGGCGTCGTGCCGCAGCAGCCGCCGACGACATTCACCCCATAGTCCACTACAAACTCGCGCAGTATCTCGGCAATCGGCGTCGGTTGCATCGGATAGACTTCGCGCCCCTCGACGTTGAGCGGCAAGCCGGCGTTGGGGATGACCGAAATCGGCTTGCGCGCGTGCTGGGTCAAATAGCGCACCGGCTCGCGCATGTAGTCTGGACCGGTCGAGCAGTTGAGGCCAACCACGTCCACCACCGGCAGCGATTCGAGCGTAGCCAGCGCGGCGGCGACGTCGGTGCCGAGCAACATGCGCCCACTCGTGTCCAGCGTGACCTGCGCTTGAATGGGCAGGCGCACGCCCGTTTCCTCGAAGGCACGCCATGCGCCATGAACCACCGCCTTCGTCTCAAGGATGTCCTGCTGGGTCTCGATGATGATCAGGTCGGCGCCGCCGAGAATCAGTCCGGTCGCCTGCTCGCGGAACACGTCAACCAGTTCCGCAAATGTGACCTTGCCCAGCGACGGGTCATCGGACGAGGGCAACAGCCCCGACGGGCCGATTGAGCCAGCCACCAAACGGGGCAAGCCGCTCTCGCGGGTGAAGCGGTCACACACGCGGCGCGCGAGAGCCGCGCCGGCGCGGTTCATTTCGATAATCCGCTCCTGCAGGCCGTACTCCCGCATCGTAATGCGGTTGGCGCGGAACGTATTGGTCTCGACGACCTCCGCGCCGGCGCGCAGGAACGAGGCGTGCACGTCTTCAATCACGTGCGGCGCGCTCAACACCAGATGGTCAACACAGCCCATCAACCGCTCGCCGCCGTAATCCTGCGCCGTCAAGTTCTTGGCGAGCAGCGTCACGCCCATCGAACCGTCGAAGACGACGATGTGGTCGGCGACGGCGTCAAGGTAGCGGCGATTGGTATGTGGCAATAGTCTCAAAACTTCCTCCGGTAAAACAACCGCGCCCGGCCTCGGCGCAATAAAAACGCCTCTTCGGAAGAAGAGGCTTGCTCAGCGCAACGGCACAGGCTCATCTTCCAGAATTAACTCTGTCGGAATTGGCACCAGACTCTGATGAGTGGTTGCCGAGGCTTCACAGGGCCGATCCCTCCGCCTCTCTGGATGAGTGCGAATTGATAGTTCGCTTATCTACTATACACAGGCATTCCCGACGGCAGAATCAACGACATCCCACCGAACAGCGCGCTCAAGCCGTAGAGCATCCAGACGACCTGCGGCTGTGACCAGCCCCTGTCTATCAACCGGAAGTGCAGGTGGCCGCGGTCGCCGTGATAGGGCGCGCGCCCGTCCCGGACGCGGCGCACAATCTGCCACGCCGTGTCAAGCACTGGAATGCCAATGACCAACAGCGCGCTGGCGACCTTCGCCCCGCCGATGATGGACAGCGTGCCGAGCGCGAGGCCGAGGAACAGCGCGCCGGACGTCCCTAGAAAGATCTTGGCTGGAAACGAATTGAACGGCAAAAACCCGGCAATCGCGCCCAGCAAGGCCAGCGGCAGTAGAGCGACCGACTCCTGTCCCAACTGCTGGGTATGCACAAAGAGAATGGCGCAGGCGATGGCGACGATGCCTGCCGCCAGCCCATCAAGGCCATCGAGGAAATTGACCGTGTTCATCATGCCCATCAGCCAGAAGAGCGTGAACAGAATCGCAAAGGCTTCCGGCAGATCAAGACCGCCCAGCGGCGTTGGCAGGCTGTCAATCCGCACGCCAAACGCAATCACCACTACCGCCGCCGCTAACTGGGCGAGGAACTGCGGCCACGCGCGCAACTCGTGCCGGTCGTCGTAAACGCCCACCACCAGCACTATCGCCAGCCCGACGAGCAGGCCCAGCACACGCGTGATTTCTGCCGGGTCGTCGCGTTCAACCGGCAGCACGAGCGAGCCGGCCAGCGCCGTCAGAAATCCCAGCGCCAGCGCAAGCCCGCCCAGCTTCGCCGTGGGCAAGCGGTGCCGGTGCCGCCCTTCGTCGGGCACGTCAACAGCGCCCCACTGCCGCGCGACCCGCATCACAACGGGCGTCGCGACCCAGGTCGCCAACGCCGCCAGCGCGAAGACAATGCCTGCGATCATGGCGGGATTATAGGTTCGCGCTCGGATGGCGTCAAAGTCACTGGGGCGCGACGCTAAGGGTGAACGTCGCCGTTTCGGTCGTGACGGGTGTCAGCCCGCTGATGGCGACGACCACTCGCGTCACGTTTCCGCCAAAACCTTGAAGCGCGACCTGCGCGCGGTTGTTCGCGTCCAGCGCGAGGCGCGTGACGATCGTCTGCGCGCCAAATTTGACGATCTGCACGGCGAACTTTTGCGGCAGGTGGTTACCGATGCGCGCAAAGCCATCGGCTTGCCAGCCGCCGTCTCCGTTTTCGGCGTCATCGCGGTAATTCAATTCAGGGATGCTGATGTCGTCCACCAGCAAGCCCGTGGCATTATAGGCGTCGTCGGTCAGATACTCAAAGCGCACCATGATCTCTTTGCCGGAATATGCGTTCAGGTCAAAGCGCTCCTCGATCCACTGGTCACTGCGGCTCGTGAAACCGTTGCCGTAGTTGTGGCCGTTGGGGTTGCTGTCGGTCGTGTGTTGGCCTTTCTGCGTGCCCCACGTCGCGCCGCCGTCGGTGGAGACCTCTACATAAGCGTAGTCGTAATCTTTCTCGATGTCCCACCAGAGCCATGCCGAGAGCGTGGCCTGCTTGACGCTTCGCAAATCAAAAGCGCGCGTCAGCATCATTCCCGAATCGTCACCCCGGTTGGAGTACCAGAAGAATTGGCCGCTGTGCGGCTCGGCGCCCGCGAGGGCGACGCTGGTTGAGCCTTGAAAGGTTAAGCTGTAATTTCCCGGCTGTGCCGGCGACTTCAAATCCACATACTGCGTTGCATACTGGTGAACAGTCCCGCCGCTCTTGTTGAAGGGATAGGTCGTGGCACTGCCCTGGATGGTCGCTTTGGAGCGCAAGTCTTTGTAAGCGTAGCGGCCGCCGCCCACACTCGGGTCGTTCAAGATGTTGGCAACGACCCAATCCTGAAACACGTCGTTAAAGTGGAAGCCCGTCCGGGCGCGGTCGAGCACCGCCTCGTATCCGGCGAAGCCGGTGACCTGCTCGCGCACGACTTCCTGTGTCATCTTTTCGCCGAAGCGTTCGAGAAAGTAGGACTGAAACAGAAACGAGCCGCCGTAATGAGGCACCGAGGCGTTGGGGTCTTCGCGCCATGCGTTCAGTTGGGTGTCGGGCGCGCGCAGGAACGCGGTATCGGAGCCGCCAACGCTGTAGCCGTTCAATTTCATGGCCAGTTCCGACATCCCCTCGTTGAGCCACGTGTCGGCGTTCTTGTGGTTGTTCCAGTGGATCATGTGCTGAAACTCGTGCGCCAGCACGCCCTCGTAGTTACTGCCGCCGGGCTGGACGTCGTTCGTGTTGATGTAAAACCACTCGCCTTGATTGGAGAATGGGTTGACGATAGACGGATATTCGTCGGCGCTCGAAAAATACCCGCCGACGCCCGGCACA
>JACQEC010000243.1 GCA_016200765.1 Chloroflexota bacterium
CACCTCGTCGTCCATCTGGCGACGACCAACCCGCTGATCGGCGGGGTCAACATTCCGGCGTGGCTGGACGAGGGGCTGTCCATGTACAATCAGGACAGCGTCGAGAGCGGCTACACCGGCGCGCTGAATCAGGCCATCCGCACCGATTCGCTGATTTCGGTGCGCTCGCTGTCGGCTATCGCGGGGCAGTCGGATCAGGTGGTGCTGTTCTACGGCGAGGCCTACAGCGTGGTGAAGTACCTGACCGAGACGTACGGCAAGGACAACATGCTGAAACTGCTCAGCGTGTTCAAGCGCGGCGCGCTGGTTGAAGGTGCGCTGGAGGAAGTCTACGGCTTCGGTGTGCAGGAACTGGATAACCGCTGGCGGCAGACGCTCGGCGCGCCCGCGGCGCAGGCCACCGCCCCCGCCGGTGCGGCTCAAGCGTCCACACCTGCGTCCTCCAGCCCGCCGCCCGCCGCGCCGTCCAACGTGCCGATCAACTGCGCATGCCTCGCGCCGCTGGGGCTGGTGTTGGCGTGGCTGATCACACGGAGGTTCTAACTCATGGTGAAACAAATCAAAATCATTGTCGAAAAGCATCCTGATGGCTACGTGGCTTATCCGTTGGGTCTCAAGGGCGTGGTGGTTGGCGAGGGCGACACTTATGAGGAAGCGTTCACCGACATCAAATCGGCTATTCAATTCCATGTCGAGACTTTTGGGTGTGAAGTGCTAGAGGCCGATGCTCCCGTCTTGGAAGCATTTATTGCCGAAACGGGTGTTTCTGTATAGGTGTCAAAGTTTCCGTCAGTTCGATTAGCACTCTGCCGGGATTTCGTAATTTGAAATCTCGGTTCTTTTTAGGAGCCTTGTTTTGACCTCTTCCTCCGCTTCTCTGCACGCGACCAACAAAGAAATCACCCGCCTGCTCTCTGTCATCCTCGCGTCGCGGCTGGTGATCAACACCGCCTTCCGCATGGGCTACGCCTTCGTGCCGCCGCTCAGCCGCGGGCTGGGCGTGGACTTGCAGACGATGAGCGGCCTGATCAGCGTGCGATCCAGCATGGGACTGCTCGCGCCCGTCTTCGGACCGCTCTCCGACCGCTTTGGCCGCCGCGTGGTCATGCTCGGCGCGATGTCTCTGTTGGTGGTGTGCGCGCTGGCGGCTTACCTATCCACCTCGCTCATCTCGTTCGCGCTGGGCTTTGTCGGGCTGGGGCTGGCCAAAATCATCTTTGAACCCAGCGCCGCCGCCTACCTCGGCGACCGCGTGCCCTACGAACGGCGCGGGCTGGTGATGGGCATCAGCGAACTGGGCTGGGCCAGCGGCGGGCTGATTGGCGTGCCGCTGGTGAGCGTTGTGATCGCCGCCTGGGGCTGGCAGTCGCCCTTCGCGCTGATTGCCCTCGGCGGCCTGCTCGCGCTCGGCTGGGCGCGGCTGGCTCTGCCCCGCGCCGAAACCGCCCACCTGCGGATGCGCGTCAATTTTCGCGTCGCGTTCGCCAGCATCGCGCGGCATCCCAGCGCGCTGCTCATGCTGTTGGTGACCTTCATCTTCCTCGTCGCCAGCGACATGATCGCCATCTCCTATGCCGTGTGGCTGGAGCAGATGTTCAGCGTCGGCGTGATTGCGCTCGGCACGATCACCGCGACCTTCGCGGTGGCCGATGTGTGCGGCGAGGTGCTCTCGATGTGGGCGGTGGATCGCTTCGGCAAGAAGCGCGCTCTGCTGACCGGCTTCGCCCTCACGACGCTGTTCTACTTCACACTGCCCCTGTTGGGCGCATCGCTGGCGGTGGCGGTCAGCGCGCTCTTCCTCTACTACGTCTGCTTCGAGTTCAGCATCGTCTCGGTCTTCCCGTTGATGTCCGAACTCGTGCCCGAAGCGCGCGCGACGATCCTCTCGTTGGCCATGCTCGCCGAGAGCGTCGGGCGCACGCTGGGCGCGCTGTTGGGCGCGTGGCTGTTTGCGCTGGCTGGCTTCGGCGCGAACGGGATAGCGGCCGGGGCGATGGTCGGCGCGGCGACGGTGGTGCTTGGCTGGGGGGTGTCGGAACTTCACGCCGCGAAAGCGCGGGAGAGCCGCGGGGTGTTTGAGGAAACGCGAAACGCAGAATGAAAGACGGACAATGAACGGCGGCTTTCGCCATTCATCGTCCGTCTATCGCTTTCGCGGCGTGAAGTTTCGATTTCTCCGCGCCGCGGCGCTGGCTACGGCGTCACCAAGAACGCCAGATGCATGGCCGGCTTCGGCAGACCCGGATGGCTCTTGAACGACAGCCACGGCACATCGGGAATCCAGGGCGCTTCGGCATGACCGATGTAGATGGACGGGTAAAAGTCAATGTAGTGCCAGCCGGGCGCGCCCGTGGCCTTGATATTGATGGTCACATCGCCCACCGAGTTGAAGCCGCAGGCATAGCCCGCGATGGCGTTGTCATAGTTCATGATGTACACGTTGTCCACTTCCGTCCAACCCACGCCCTTCAACACGATCTTGATGTCCGTGCCTGCAGGCCCACTGCGCGGCGACATGCTAAGAATGCTCGGCTCGATGATCGCCGTCGCGTCGGCGACCTTCTGCCCGTTCACCAGCGCAATCAGCGCGTGAGAGCCGCCCAGGTCGTCGGGCATCTTCACCTCGCGCTCGAACTTGCCGTTCGCATCGGTCGTGATCTTGTCGAGCGGGAATGACTGGGCCGCCCAACCCGAGTTGCGGTTGCCGCGCATCGCTTGCCACTGCAACTCGATGGTGGTGTTGGGCGCGAAGCCGCTCGCCGTGACCTTCAGCGGCGCGCCGACCGTCGCCACGTTGGGCGTCACCGTCAAGCGCTCGCCCTTCGCGCCGACCGCGCCGGGGTTCGCGTTCAGGTCCGCGTAACTGCGGCCCTGCCATTCAGTCTGTAACTCGATGGATGCCGGATCGGGCTCCAGCGAGGTCACTTTGAAGGTAAAATCTTGAATGCGTCCGGGGAAATAGACGGGCGCCTGTTGCACGTTCAGATAGGGCATCTGCGCGCCGCCACTGCCCAC
The DNA here is from genome assembly GCA_016200765.1 of Chloroflexota bacterium. Lineage (GTDB taxonomy): Bacteria > Chloroflexota > Anaerolineae > JACRMK01 > JACRMK01 > JACQEC01. Next base: position 3,016 of record JACQEC010000243.1, read on the forward strand.
GCGCACGTTGTGGTTGCCGAGCCCGCCCGTTGCGCGGATGGTCGCTTCGGCTGTGCCTTTGTTCAGAATGCCAACCAACAGACCGGTGAATTGGTTGTCGTACGCCACGTTGCGCGATTCTTCCCATTTGGCGTAGCCGATGCCGGTCACCTTGATGTGAATCGGCGTGCCGACGGGGCCGCTCAACGGGCTGACGAAGTATTCCGTCCGGACGTTCAGCCCGGCCTGCATCACCTTCTCGCCGCCAGAGAGTGCGTAGATGTTGTGCACTCCGCCGTAATCCTCGGGCACGACGAAATCGAGGCTGAATTTACCCGCGTCGTCGGCCTGCGCCGATGCAATGGGCACATTCCGCTCGACGAACTCGTGATTGTAAAACTCCAACTGCTCGCCGAGTTTGAACTTGCCGTCAAACGTGGCCCAGACCAGATCGAGTTTCGCGCCCGGCGTGTAGCCCGCGCCCTGAATCTTCACGCTTCGCCCCACGTAACTGATCTCATCGCTGGTCTTGAGCGACCCGTTGGGGAACTTGGTGCGGTTCAACGGCATATCCGCCAAACTCTTCGGTTGCCCTGCGCTCGGCGGCGCGGCCTGCGCCTGCGAGGCGGGCTGCGCGGCGGCGGGCGGCGCATTGTTGCTCGCGCCGGTTGCGGGGCTCACCGCGGGCGTGGCGCAGGCCGCGAGCGCGATGACGAACAGCAGGGCTAATAGTGCGATGACAGCATAGGGTTGATATTTGGTGTTCATGGCTCCTCCTCCACTCTTGCCCTCACCCCTTCCTGACGATGCCTTGGCAGGAAGGGATGAGGCGTGTGATCGTTGATGACGGTTGGACTACCGGCTTATTTGCCCGCTGGCCGTTCGATGATTGTCAGGGCGCTGGAAGCGACGACGGGCGGGTCAAAGCGGCCCTTGCGCCCGTCATTCGATTCTGCGTCAACCCACCAGCCTGTTGCGCCCGTGGGATAGTTGGCGGGTATCTGCCAGCCGGCTGTCCAGAAGAAATCGGTCGGGACTGCATTCGCGCCGCCGGGATGCCCTCCGTAGTGCAGGTCAGCCGTTGTGCCATCCTTGAGATAGAACTTGACGGCCTTCATCTCTTTGTCGGTGAGATACTTTTCGGTCTTCGGATCTAATATCTTGACGCGCACGACGATGTCTTCCCCGCGCGCAAACTGGCCGTTGAATTCGCAGACAGCCCCGAGCGGGTTCTTACTGCCGCGCACGAGGTCTGCCGTCAGAATCACTTTGCCCAGGATCGGGTAGGTTTGCTCGACCGGCGGAGCCGACGCGCCGCAGGCCGCGCTGACCACCACCACCAGCGCCAACGCGGCGGTGACCAGCAAAGTTGTTCCCCAACGGATGTGAAACAATTTTGCCACTGTTCCTCCTTTGACGTTTAGAGCGAGTTTCCGTACTGCGAGATGTGACCTGTCGTTGTTATCTAGATTGAGAGCTCGTTGCGGGGCGCCTCCTTTCCTGGCGCGGCTGTGTCGGTGGACACAATGCGCAGAAGGAGCGAGACGACGTACCCATAAATCAACCAGATGGCGCCGATGACCAATGCAATCAACCCCAGCAACCCCAGCGGCGGCGTGGCCGCAGACAGCCCTGTCGCCAGCGGCTCGGGCTCCACACCACCGGCCAAAGATACCGGCTCGATGGCGGATGAGGCTTGGCGGCCGCGCTCGCCTTCGTAGGAGGCTTCGATGCGCAGGGTCTCGCCCGGCTTCAATGGATAGTAGGTCACGGCCACACCCTGTTCATTGGTGTTCACGCTCGCCAGCGGCAGTCGCCCATTGAGCGCGGAAACCTTGTTGAAGGTGACTTTCGCCTTGACCAGCGGCGCTCCTTTGTCGTCCTTCAACGTCGCGCGCACGATCAGGTCGCTGTTCGGGACGGCGACGAGCGCGAGGCTGATTTGCGTCTGGGCCGCATTCGGGCCGATGACCAATTTCTGCTGATCGGCCGGGCTCTTGGGCAGAGCGGTCTCCTTCACGAATTTCATCAATGCGGCGAGCTGCTCCGGCGTGAGCGGCTCCGTCAAGGAGGGCATGTTCGATTCCGGCACGCCCTTCAAGATCAGCGTCTTCAAGGATTCGTCGGTGATCGAAGAGAGGCTCGTGAGCGGAGGCCCGTAGGTCGCTTCTTTCAGGCCATGGCATTTGTCGCACATCCGGTCGTACAGGGCGGCGCCGTCAACGGCGGCGATATTCAGCGCAGGGGTCGCCGTGGGGTCAACGGCAAGCCCCGAAGGGTGATCCACACGCGGCCAGAGGTACAGCGTGCCGGCAAGCAGCAGGACGACCAACCCGACAACCGGGAAGAAGTAACGCGTAGTCATGTCAGTCTCCCATTTCGGGGGCCAATGCTCCGGCGGCGGGATGAGCGGGCGCCGGAACGTGCGCCGGCTCGCGTGTCTCCCAGAGCGAAACAATCGGGAAGACTTTGGAGAAGAGCACGTACAGCAGAATGAACAGCGCGAAGGCCGCCGCCGTAATCGCCCATTCAACTCCCGAAGGCAGGTAGTGCGCCCAGTCGGCAGGCGTTGAGGGCGGAATCGGAATGTAGGGATTCTCCAACGTGGGCACGATGATGAGATAGCGCTTCAGCCACATCGCCACCGTGACCAGCGCCGCGGCTATCGTCGTCGTCGCGATCGGATGCGCGCGCATCTCCGGCAGGAAGAACATGAACAGAACCGGCACCGTGAAGAGCACCGCCCACTGCAAGTAGGGAGTGCTGTCGGCGGCCTGCGCGCTGGTCGCGGCGACGGTCGTGGGTTGGACGCTGGCGATAAGGGCGCCGACCCCGGCCGGTTGAATCGCCGAAACCAGCCCGCCCGCAACCAACAACAGCGCCACGCCTATCCCCAGCGCCGGGCGCAGGCGCATCGTCACCCAACCGACTTTGGCCTGCGGCGCAGGCTTGATGAACAACGGCAGGGATAACATGAAGCCGGGCAGGAGGAAACCCACCAGCACCATGCCCCAGAAGGTGACGGCATAACGCCCGGTCATCAGTGCGCCCAACACTTCCGCCTCGGGGTGCATGGACGTGTAGCCGCTGGTCAGATATTCGGCGAATGTGAAGTAGAGGTAGATGGCATCCATGACCAGAAACAAGATGCCCAGATAGCGGAAATGTTTGACGGTGACGTACTCCTCCAAATGGAGCGCCCTGCGGAAAAAGGCCATCGCGAGCAGCAGGGCGGCGATGCCGCCAAAAATCGCGCCCACCACAAAGTAGGGGCCGAAGATGGTGCTGTGCCAGCCCGGCCGCAAGGTCATGCCAAAAATCCATGAAACGACGGTGTGCACCGAAACGGCAATCGGAATGATGAGCACCGCCATGATCGAGACCGCTTTTTCCAGCGCGTGCTCCTGCGCTTCGGCGCCATGCCAATTGAGCGCGAGCAGGGTGTAGAGTTTCTTGCGCCAGCGCGCCGCGCCGGGCAGTCCGTCGCGCAGAATCGCCATGTCCGGAATCATCGGGATGTAGAGATACAGCAGACTGCCCGTGATATAGGTCGTGATGGAGATGACATCCCAGAGAATGGCCGATTGAATGCGCCCATAGAGCAGGACGTTTTGCACGCGGTCGGGCCGCCCCATATCAATCAGGATCATAGGCGCGCCAATCAGCAGAGCGAAGACGGTGATGGCTTCGGCCATGCGCGTGATGGGCGTGCGCCAGCCGGCGCCGGTCACGCGCAAAATCGCGGAGATGAGGGTGCCGGCGTGGCTGATGCCGATGAAGAACACGAAGTTCGTCATGTACAGGCCCCAGAACACGTAGTGCCTCATGCCCGTCACCACCAGCCCTTCGCTCAACTGCCGGTAGTAGGCGTAAGCGCCCACGGCGATGACGGCCAGCAGGCCCGCCACGAGCAGGTAGAAGCCCCGCCCGCTGTGCGTCAGCGTGGCGATCAGCCGCGCTTCGCGCTCCCTCGCGCGCTTTCGCGGCGTGAAGTTCCGAGCATCAAGTTCCGAGTCGGGCTTCGTTGTCATATTCGCATATTGCATATCCTGCCTCTTGCGCTTTCGCGGCGTGAAGTTTCGAGCGTGAAGTTCCGATCCATGGCCGGTCGTCAGGCTGACCGGTCTGCGCGGTTATCCATGGCCCGTGTGTCCCTGATCGGGCTGTGGGGGCGCATACTGCCGCCCGCGCGGTGGTAGATACCAGACGCGCGGCTTGGTGCCCAGTTCATCCAGATAGCGATAACCAGAGCCGTCCAAAATCAACTGGCTGAACTTGGCGGATTCGCCGCGCCCGTTGGTCACGATGTCCTCCAGCTCATCGCCCGCGTAGATGGCGCCCATCGGGCAACTGGCGGCGCAAGCGGGCAGTTCGCCTTTGCGCAGCAAACTGGGGCAGAAGAGACACTTCTCGGCCACGCCCCTCCGATGCGGGGTATTCAGTTCCACGTCATACGCCTGCGCGCGCTCCGCGGCGGTTTGCACCGGCTCGCCCCACGTAAAGAAACGGGACGAGTAGGGGCAGGCCGCCATGCAATAGCGGCAACCGATACAGCGATCCTGATCAATCAGCACCACGCCATCCTCGCGCTTATACGTGGCGCTGACCGGGCAGACCTTCGTGCACGGCGAGTTGTCGCACTGGAAGCAGGGCTTGGGGAACCAATACGTCGCGTTGGTGCGCGGGTCTTGCATCTTGAAGACGCGAATCCATTCCTGCCCTTCAGGGACTTTGTGCATCGTGTTGCACGCCTCGGTGCACATGCGACAGCCGTCACAGCGCGCCAGATCAATCACCATCACCCAGCGATGGCGGCCGGCGGGTTGCGGGGTTGGCGCGGCGTCCGGCGAAGACAGCGGCTGGCCGTCCTGCCCGACCAGTTTGCCAAACGAGTTCGCGTCGGCGGTAAAGGTGGGCAGAACCCTGCGCGCCTGGGCGGCGGCGGAGACTAGCGAATCCTTGACAACATTCAGCGCCTGCGAGCTAAACGCGCCGACCCCGCCGACCAGCGCGGCCAGTCCCAAGAACTGGCGGCGCGAAAGCGGAGAGGGACGAATCCCGTTTTTCTCGGCGCGCTCGGCGGTGAGTTCCGTGGGTTGTGGGCGGTCAGCGCCCAGAGTCTGTTGGGTCATTCTCTCCTCCCGCGCTTTCGCGCGCTTTCGCGGCGTGAAGTTTCGAGTGTGAAGTTTCGAGATGGTTAGGCACTAGGGCGCACAGCCGCTTCAAAGACGGGATCAAGTGGCTTGGCAAATCGGATTTCATCAGAATTTCCGACGCGCCGCTCGCCAGCGCGGCCTGCCGGTAGATGGGCGCCTGAATCATCAGCAATACGTGACTGCCGGGCAGAAGGCTCTTGATGGCATGGGTCATTTCCAGACCGTTGGAATCGGGTAACGATAGGTCCATCAGAATCAGATCGGGCTTTAGGTTCAGCGCCTCTTGCACCGATTGCGCGCCGCTTTCAAACTCTGCCGCCAACTCAAACATGGGCTCATCGCGAAGCAGGGCGCGGATCTGGTTTCGCACATAGGCGCGGCCTTCGACCAACATCAAGCGAACCGGTTTGCCTGGCGGTTTATCCAACAGGGTAACCTCGCGTCTCCAACGGGCTTTGCCTTTATCTGAATGATGCCATGACAACCTTACCGTTGGCCTTACAGACCGGAAGCAAAATGTCCCGAAATAAACGGGACACTTGACCCTTGAAAAGCAAAAGCCCCGGTCCTCACCCAAACAGCGAGGACGGGGGCGTGATAGAGTTCGCTCCCGCCGGAGACTTCTGAAGGCGATGCGCCGCGTCACCAACCGGCTGAAGCCTGCTCTCCTGCGGCATCGTCTGGAGAGCAGGCTTCAGCCGGTCAAGAATATGGCGCGTGGCGACAACGCGCGCCCTCACCGCGAGCGAGGGTCAGCGCCGCTTTCCAAGCAATGCCGTCTACGGGTTGCCCACCGCCAATGAGTAACCGATGCCCCGCTCGTTCAGCAGGTAGCGCGGCTCCTTCGGGTTGGGCTCCAGCTTATGCCGCAGGCGGTTGATCAGCACCCACAGGCGCTCGGCGTCGCCCTCGCCGTCCGGCCATACCTCGTCCATCAGCCGCTCTGTTGGGACGATCTGGTTGGCGTTGCGGGCCAGGCAGGCCAGCGCGCGGCTTTCGGTTGGCGTCAGCCGTTCCGCGCGCCCGCCCGCTGTAATCTGGCGGCGCGCGAAGTCAATGGCGGTATCGCCGTCGAGGCGAACGACATCGCTGTCGGGCATGGCCGGGCGTGCGCGCTTGAGCACGCGGCCGAGGCGCGCCAGCAGTTGGCGGTAACTGAACGGCTTGACGATGTAGTCCTCGGCGTACTCCTCAAGACCCGTGACGATGCTTTCCTCCGTGCCGACGGCGGTGAGCATCACGATGGGCAGATCAAGGTACTGTTTGAGGCGCTTGCAGACCTCGAAGCCGTGCATGTCGGGCAGCATCAAATCCACAATCGCCAGATCGGGCAGGGATTGTTGAACAACCAGCAGCGCCTCGCCGCCGCTGGCCGCGGTCAACACGTCGTAGCCGTCCGCCTGCAGGTTCAGCGAGAGCGTGCGCAAGATGATCGGGTCGTCGTCTACGACGAGGATCAGGGGGAAATGGTTTGAGGCCATCGTTCTTATGGCTCGCCGGGTATCATGCGATGGGCAGGGCCACCGCAAACACGGTCCCGCGCCCGTCAGGCGCTTTCGCCGAGTTTTCGACCCAGATGCGGCCGCGCATGGCTTCCACATAGGTCTTGCAGATGAACAGCCCCAGCCCCGCGCCGCCCGTGTGCCGCGTCAGCGCGTTGTCCACGCGGTAGAATCGCTCAAACAGGCGCGGCCATTCGTCTTGCGGGATGCCGATGCCCTCGTCGCCCACCGTGATGACGACCTCCGTCGCGCCCCCGATCCAGTCGGGGGTTGGCGCGAGCGACGCCGAGACCCGCACGGTGGTGCCGGGCTCGGAGTATTTCACGGCGTTGGACAGCAGGTTAGAGAGCACATCGTCCAATCGCTCCGGGTCGCCGAGCGCCGGCGGCAGAGGGTTCGCCGTCTCCACCTGAAAGTGGTGCGAGGGAAACTGGGAGGCGAACTGCGCGGCCATCTCGCCAATCAGCGTGTCCAGCGCGACCGGCTCATGTTGCACCTCTAACTGCCCGGCTTCAATGCGCGCCAGCATCAACAGGTCGTTGACGATGCCCGTCAGGCGGTCGGCGGCGCTGTCAATGCCGCGCAGGAGTTCGCGCCGTGTGGCCTCGTCGAGACGCAGGTCGGAGCGCAGCAGCGTCTCGGCCAGGCTCTTGATGGAAGTCAGCGGCGTGCGCAGTTCGTGCGAGGCCCGCGCGGCAAATTCCGACTTGAGGCGATTGAGCTCGCGCAGGGTGCCGACCTCGCTGGCTTCCTGGTATAACCGCGCGTTTTCAATCGCCGCCACCGCTTGATCGGCCAGCGCCTGCAAGATGGGGACATCGCCTTCGCCGAAGGCTTCTTCGCGCGTAAAATTGTACAGGAGCAGCGCGCCGATGCGTGTTTCTTTGGAGACGAGTGGCACGCCCAGCGCGCTTTGCGGGGCGCGCAAGCCGCCGCTCGTGCCGGGTTGCCGTGCGCCGACGGCGCGCTGGAAACGCAAACGGTTGTCCACGCTGAAATTAGCCTGATACGAGCGCACGGCTTGCATGGTTTGCAGGAGCGCGGGCGCCTGCGCTTCAAACACTTTTCCGGCAATGGCCTCGCCGATGCGGAAGCGCAAGCCGGCGGCCTCCGAGGCGTTGAAGCCGGACGACGAGCGCACCGCCAGCATCTGGGATTCCGGCTCGAACAGGAACAGGGCGATCCCTTCGGCCAGCGGCAGCACCTCGCGCGCCTGTTTCATCAGAATACTGAACAGGGCGTCGAGGTCGAGGGTGGAGGTGAGCGCATGGGCGGACTCGACCAGCGTCGCGAGTTCGCGGGTGCGCTGCTGCACGCGCGCTTCCAGTTCCCGATTCCAACGCGCAATCTCCTCGCGCGACCCTTTCAACGCGACCCGCATCTGGTTGAACGTGCGCGCCAGCGCGCCGACTTCCGCCTCGCCGCTGATATCGAGCGGGTGATCGAGGTCGCCGCGGGCAATGTCTTGTGAGGCGTCTATGAGCGCGTTGATGGGGCGCACCACCCGCCGCGTCGTGACCCACGCCAACAGCAGGCCCGCGAGCGCCGCCGCCGCCCCAAACGAGACGAACTGCGCTTGCAAGTCGCGCGGCAGGCGCAGCGCCTCATCGGCTTCCTGCTCGATGATGACGCCCCACGCCGCCTGCGCCAGCGGCACGAACGCGATGACGTGGCCGCGCGTTTCGCCGTTGACCTGAAAGGTGTGGAGGCGCACGCCGGCTTGGTTCTGTTGCCAGAGGCCCATGACCAGCGGCAAGTGGAGGCTGAACGCGGGCGCGCCGCGCTTCGAGGTCGTGACCATCACGGCCCCGGCCTGATCGATCACCTCACTGGTGTAGCCCTGCCCGATGTCGAGCAGGGACGCGAGCCAGCCGCCGTTTGGGGCGCGCTCGGCCGCCGGCAGGCGGGCTAACTGATCGTCAATATGGCGGGCCACCATGCGCGCGACGTGCAGTCGTTCTTGGTAAACGAGGTCGGTAGATTGCTGGACAGCCCGCAGGGCGATGAACGCGCCCACCGCGGAGAACACGACCAGCCCGGTCGTCACGTAGAGCATGATGCGCCACTGCAGGCCAAGCCGCCGGAGCGCAGTGAGCAGGCGATGTGATAGCATACCGTCTCCAAAACGAGCGGCCCGGGCGGTCAGGACGTTGCGCGTGAGCGCGTTCTGCGTTGGCTTCCGAACCGGGATAGGTATCGGAACTTCACGCCGCGAAAGCGCAAGACCTGCCCCTACGGAGGCCGTCAAAACGCATTAACGCGCAACGCGCCAACGCCCTCGCCGCCGGAGGATGCTCGTCAGACTAGACGCTCTTGCTGAAAGGAGAACCCTTGCAGGCTATTGTGACACTGTTGGGAGTCGTAGAGAAGGGGCGAAGGTCACTGCTTATGGGGGACAAATGGGCGAAGGAATGCGGATTACGCGCTAGCGCAGGTACAAGACCTGCCCCTACAATTCGCCGCGCTCAAAGAGGGCCATGAACGCCTGAACCACGCGCGGGGCAAACTGCGTGCCGCTGTTGTTCCGAATCTCGGCGACCGACGCGGCGAGCGGCCACGCCTCCTTGTACGGGCGCGCGTG
>JACQEC010000279.1 GCA_016200765.1 Chloroflexota bacterium
GTAACTGGGCGCAGTGTGCGCGGAGCAACTCCAGCAACTGTTCGAGCATGGTAAGCCTCCCATCCTGCATCTGGTCAACCACTGGCTCGATAGTTTACCCGACCTCCGCTCTCTGTAAAAATCTAAATGGAGAATTGCTGGAAGCCATCGGGTCAAAACGCAGATTCGTAGAAGCGAAGCCATAGCCACGCCCTGACCACCGGTCGCCGTTTCTCCCCTCGCCCCCGATCTAGTCGGGGGAGAGGGGCCGGGGGTGAGGCGAGGCCGAGCACATATCAGAGGTGAAGTTCAAGACGATGTCATGGTCACACTAACGCGCCTGCGCCTTGCGCATCCCGGCCTGCGCCCGATGAATCCCTTCCGCGATTGGGGGGGCGTGGCGCAGTTGATGCGCGTTGCCTTTCAATCCGAGGCAAGCCCAAGCACCCTGCCCTTCTTCCCGGACTGGCCGCTCTGGAAGTGGGTGAGCCCGCTGGCCGGTCTGGTGGAATGGCTGGGCGTTGAGACACCCGAGCAGATGCTGGGCTACGTGTGGGAAGAAGCCGGCCAGATTGTCGGCAACGTGACGCTGGGCCTGAGCGATGCGCGCGCGGGCGCGTGGCTGTTGAGCAACGTGGCCGTCCATCCGGCTTATCGGCGGCGCGGCATCGCGCGCGCGCTGGTGGATGCGTCCATTCAGATGGTGCGGCATTACAGCGGCCGCTACCTGCTGTTGCAGGTGCAGAGCGACAACTGGGGAGCGCGGCATCTGTATGAGGTCACCGGTTTCCGCACCCTGGAGCAGACCAGCGAGTTTTACGGCGCGAACGTCGCGATGGCCGCTCCTCACCCCATCCCGACGGCGGGCGGGTTCACGCTGGCCCCGCCGGAGCGCGCCCAATGGATGGCTGTCCGGGCGCTGGCGGCGGCGCACTTGCCCGCTGAATTGCAGGCTTACCGTCATTCGCTGGCCGGCCTGTTCAACGTGCCCCATCAGCCGGGCTGGCCGGCGAGGGTCATGGATCTCTCGGCCAGCGTCCAGCGGCTGAACTGGTGCCTGCTGCGCGGGCAGACGGTTTGCGGCGGCATGGCCGCGCGCGCGCAGTTGGGCTGGGGCACGCACCGCGTGGGGGTCTATGTGGCGCCGGCGTATCGCGGCCCTGCGGAAGACCTGCTGACTGCGCAGGCGGTTCAGCAACTCCGGCGCTACGCCTCACAGCGCGCGCAGTTCGTCATCCCGGCCGGGTATGCCGAGCTGGCCGACAGCCTGCGCCGCTATGGCTTTCAGGAAACGCGCAGGCTCGACCTGATGGCGCTTGACCTATCCTAAACTGGCAGGTGTCTCTATGCGCAACCTCTTTATTCGCTTTGTGATCAACGCCGCCGGGTTATACGTTGCGGCGCAGGTCGTGCCTGATCATGGTATCAAGTTGACAGGCGGCTGGGAAAACCTGCTGTTGGTCGCCATCGTCTTCGGGGTGGTCAACGCGCTGGTGCGCCCGGTGCTGGCCGCGCTCACCTGCCTGATCAACGTGCTGACGCTGGGCCTGTTCACCTTCGTGCTCAACGCGTTCATGTTGCTGATCACGTCGTGGATCGGGACGAACCTGCGCATCGGCTTTGAGGTCAAGGACTTTGGCTCGGCACTCTTGGGCGCGGTGGTCATCAGCCTGGTGAGCTTTGTGCTCTCCTTTGTGGTGCATGAGGATCGCGGGCGGTGAGCGCGCGCCGCTCACCACCACGGGCGGCGCGGCCCGCAAGCGGCTCGCCGCTTCGCTCAAAGGCAGGCCCCCGACTGGGATCGGGGGCAGGGTTGTGGCTTTCGGCGGCTGTCGTCGTCGCGGTGGGGGCGTGGTTCATACAGGGAATTGTTGCTCCCGCGGGCAGCGCCAGCGCCACGCCGCCGGGCGCAGGCCGCAACACGCCGGTTCCGCCGAAGCAGATTGGCCTCATCGCCGGACACAACCGCCTGAAGACCTTGCCGAATGGCGACGCCGTGCGGGATACGGAAGGGCTGATGGACACCGGCGCGGTTTGCGACGACGGCACCACCGAAGCGGATATTACGCTGAACGTGGCGCGCCGCGTCGCGGCGGAACTGCGCGATCAGGACAAACTGCCGGTCGAACTGCTGGGCGAGTTTGACGCGCGCCTGCGCGGCTACTTCGGGCAGGCGCTCATCTCGATTCACGTGGACGCTTGCATCCGCAATTTGAGCGGGTACAAGGTTGCGCGCCTGATCGAGAGCGCCGTGCCGGAGACCGAAGACCGGCTGGTCAACTGCCTGCGCGAACGCTACGCGGCCATCACCGGCCTGCCCGAGCACCGCAACACCATCACGCCCGACATGCAGGAATACCATGCGTTCCGGGAGATCGCGCTGACCACGCCCGGGGCAATCATCGAGTTGGGCTTCCTGCGCGATGATCAAGCGATCTTGAAGCAGGGCGATTTGCCGGTCAAGGGCGTGCTCGAGGGGATCCGCTGTTTCTTGAAGGGGCGCTAAATAGGGAGTAAGGAGTAGGGAGTATGGAATAGGGAATAGGGATTCCTTACTCCTTACTCCCTACTTCATACTTCATACTCCTTACTCCCTGCTCTTACGAGCCCGTCAAGATGAAGTTGATCAGGATGCGGTGCACCACTTCCTCCACCGGCGCCTGATCGTCGGTGAAGACCACCACCGATGACGTGACCTCGCGGATGGCCTGCGCCGCGCTGTCGGCCACCATCTGCAAGTCGCTGTTGCCAAGGTTGCTGGTGTTCGCCCGGAAGTTCCCCACCTGCGTCGGCTGTTTGGTGCCGATGACCAGCGAGTTGCCAATCGGCGAGCCGCGCATCGGCACATCCACGATATAAACATTCGGGAAGACCGATTTCATGGTGCTGGCCAGCACGTCCACCAGGCCGTAATCGCTCAAGGTGTGCCCCGCGTTAATCGCCAGCACGCCGTTATCGCTCAAGTGGTTCTTGATCTCCGTGAAGAACTCCTGCGTGGTCAGGTGAAACGGGATGTACGGCGGGCGATAGGCGTCCACGGCGATCACATCGTAGGTGCGGGTAGCGCCGCGCAGGAAATAGCGCCCGTCCTGAACATGCACCGTGAAGTTGGGCTCGGTCATCGCGAAATACTGGCGGCCCACGGCGACGATTTCCGGGTCAATCTCCGCGCCGTCAATGGGAATCGGCCCGTAGAA
>JACQEC010000280.1 GCA_016200765.1 Chloroflexota bacterium
AACCAGTCGGCGGGCACGCCGGAATAGACGCGGTTCGCCAGCCACAGATCGTTTTTCGCCAGCGCCTTCACCACCGCCGAAGCGTGCACGCCCGTGGCCGTGCGGTAGGCGTCCGCGCCGACGACCGGATAGTTGACCGGAAGCGCGATGCCGGTCATGGCCGAGGCGAGGCGCACGTATTCCGGCAGACGGGTCAGGTCGTGCTCGATGATGCCAAGCAGTTTCAGGTTGACCAGCAGGGTGTCCATCGGCGTGTTGCCACAGCGCTCGCCGATGCCCAGCGCACAGCCGTGCACGCGGCCGGCGCCAGCGGCAATCGCCGCCAGCGTGTTCGCCACGCCCAGCCCGCGGTCCTGATGGCCGTGCCAGTCAACCGTGACCGCCGCACCCGATTCCCCGACGATGCCCTTGACAAACGAGACGACATTGTACGCTCCGTCGGGCGTGGCGTGGCCGACCGTATCGGATACGCAGACGTGCGCCGCGCCGCACTCGATGGCTTTGCTGTAGAGCAGGCGCATGGATTCGGGGTCGGCGCGGGTGGTGTCTTCGGTGACGAACATGCAGGGCAGGCCGTGCCGGACGACAAACGTCACCGACTCTTCCACCTGACCCATCATCTTCTCAAAATCCCAATCTTCGGCGTAGCGGCGGATGGGCGAGCAGCCGAGGAAGGCCGAGACTTCGATCTGACAGCCGGCCTTCTGCGCGCACTCCACCGCCGGGCCGATGTCGGCCAGCGTCGTGCGGCAGGCCACATTGACTTTGATGTTGAGCTTCAGCGAGGCCTGCGCCAGCGCGACGATGTCCTGCTGGGTGCGCGCCGACGACCCCGCGTAGCCGATGTCTGCCGTGTGGATGCCCAGCGCGTCCATCAGGCGCAGGAGTTCGATCTTCTGCTCCACCGGCGGATTGAGCACCGATGGCGACTGCAGGCCGTCGCGCAGGGTCTCGTCGTCCAGTTCGACGCCGGATGGATAGGCCGACGCCCGCCCTTGCACATTCCAATCGTAGATGAGATCGCGCGCTTTCGCGGCGTGCAGTTTCGAGGTCATACTTGCCCCTCACATTTCAAGCGTAATGTTCCAAAGAGCGCTTCACCGCGCTGAGGAACCGGTCGCCGCCCGCGCCATCCAAAATGCGGTGGTCGAAGGTCAGCGAGAGATAGACCATCGGGCGGATGGCGATGGCGTCGTCCACCACCACCGGCCGCTTGACAATCGCGCCCACGCCCATGATGGCCGCCTGCGGCTGGTTGATGATCGGCGTGCCAAAGAGCGAGCCACCCACGCCCGGATTGGTGATGGTAAATGTGCCGCCCTGCACGTCGTCGGGCATGAGCCGCTTCTCGCGCGCGCGCCGCGCCAGATCGTTGACGGCCTTCGCGATGCCCAACAGGTTCAGTTCGTCGGCGTGCTTGAGCACCGGCACGATCAGCCCTTCTTCTATCGCCACCGCCACGCCGATGTTGATCGCCTTCTTCAAGACGATGCTTTTGTCGCCGAAGGAACTGTTGACCACCGGCTGTTCGCGCAGAACGCGCGCCACCACCTCCACAAAGTAGGCCGTATAGGTCAGGTCGGCGCCCTGCCGCGCGAACTCGTCCTTGTGCGCGGCGCGGTGCGCGGCCACCTTGCTCATATCCACCTCAAAGACCGTGGTCACGTGCGCGGAGGTGTGGACGGAGCGCACCATATGCTCGGCGATGGCCTTGCGCATCGGCGTCAGCGGCACCACTTCTTCATCGGCCAACCCCGTTGGCGCGTTTGCGGGTTGGCGCGTGAACGCGGAACTCGTAACGCTCAACGGTTCGCCCGGCTGGGGCGCGGGTGCCACAGGCGCGGGCATTGCCTGTCGCTGCGCGATATATTTCTCGATGTCCTGTTTGGTCACGCGCCCGCCCTCGCCCGTTCCCTGAATTTGCGAGATGTCCACGCCGTGCTCCGACGCCAGCCGCGCCACAACCGGCGAGAGGCGCCCCGCTCTCTCTCCCCTCAAGGGTGAGGGTTGAAGGGAGAGGGGTAGGGGTGGGGGTGATGCTTCCGGCGCATGAGGCGCGGCATGAGACGACGGCGCGGCGGGCGGCACAGCGGCGACCTGCTCGCCCGGCGCGCCGATGAGGGCGAGCAGTGCCCCGACCTTAACCGTCTCGCCTTCGGGCACGCGAATATCCAAAATGGTGCCGTCGGCGGGCGAGGGGATTTCCGAATTCACCTTGTCGGTGATGATCTCGACCAGCGGCTCGTACTTGGCGATCGAATCGCCCTTCTGCTTCAGCCATTTGCCGATGGTGCCTTCGGTAACCGATTCGCCCAACTGCGGCATCGTGACGTTCGTAGCCATACATTGCTCTCCAACCTATTGATGATTCCTCGGTGATTTTTTGGCGTTTTTCGCCGAGAGATACCCGCGCACCTGTGCGATGTAGAGAGGAGCGTCCTGAAGCAATTGCTGCGCGTCTTTCCAGACCCTCTTATCATCCAGCCGATCATACTGGTGCACCAGCAAGTTGCGCACCGCGACGTAGTGATGAAACTTCTCCCGCACATCTTCGTCAATGGCGCCGAGATCGCGCGCCATTTGAAATGACTCGCGGGCGGAAGCAGGGGGCAACAGGCTCTGCCCCTCGACGAGCAGCGCGTTAGCGTCTATCGCGCTCTGGACAACCACCTGAAGCAAACGCTCAACCATGCGCCGGGCGGGCTGATGGGCGAGGTATTCTCGGCGGGTGGGAGGCAAACTGCTTGCCAGCTCGCGGAGGTATCCCTCCATGCTTGCCAGTTTCTCGCGAACCAGCAGCGCCTGATCGGGGCTCACTACCCGTACCGCGCTTTCATATAGCGCTCGCGCGCCGCAAAGAACGGCTGATGGTCATCATAGACCTGAAAGGCGTACAGCCGAAATAGCGAAAACGTGGTTGGCCGCGCTTGATAGAGCACGACACCGGTGCGCGCGACTTGAAACAACAACAGCGCCCCGGCGTCGTTCAGCACGGTCAAATCGAGATCGGCCTTCAGGCTCAAGGCGTCGTACAGGGCGCTATCCAGCATGTCCACGGCGCGCCGGCGTTTGACGCCCGGCGCAAAGCGCACCGCCACATCCACATCGCTCCGCCCGGCCACCGCGCGCCCTTTCGCGTATGAGCCGAACAGGACGATCAGCTCAAGGCGGAATTCCTCGGCAACCGTCTTGAGCCGCTTGGCGTTCACGCGATAGGCCGCCGGTGGCTGTGCCCTCATGCCTCAATACCTCGCCAATTTCCGCATCGCCTCCGCAATCTTCTCGCGGTTGGGCAACAGCCACTCCTCCTGCCCCGGGTCGTGCGGCATGCCGGGCACGTCGGGCGTGGCGAGGCGGCTGACCGGGCCGTCGAGGTACTCAAACGCGTCCTCGTTGACGATGGCCGCAATCTCGCCAGTGATGCTGAACGATTGCGTGTCTTCGGTCACGACAAGGCATTTGCCGGTCTTCTTGACCGAGCCGACGATGGCCGCCCTGTCCAACGGCGAGATGGTGCGCAGGTCAAGCACTTCCGCGTCAATACCTTCCGCCTGCGCGGCCTCGAGGCAATAGTGCAGCATCAGCCCGTAGCTGACGACGGTCATAGCGTCGCCTTCGCGCGCGATACGCGCCTTGCCGATGGGCACCGTGTAATCGCCATCGGGCACTTCGTCTTTGATCAGGCGGTAGCCCTTCTTGTGCTCGAAAAAGATCACCGGGTCGGGGTCGCGGATGGCGGCGATGAGCAGGCCTTTGGCGTCGTAGGCGGTGGAGGGGATGACCACCTTCAGGCCGGGGCGGTGCGCGTAGAGCGCCTCGACCGATTGCGAGTGCCAGAGCGCGCCATGCACGCCTGCGCCGTAGGGCGCGCGCACGACCAGCGGGCACGAGAACTCTCCGGCGGTGCGCCAGCGGATGGTGGCGGCTTCGTTGGCAATCTGGTCGAAGGCGGGCAGAGAGTAGTCGGCGAACTGCATCTCGGCGACCGGGCGCAGGCCGCGCATGGCCGCGCCGATGGCGATGCCGGCGATGCCGATCTCGTTGAGCGGTGTGTCCAGCACGCGCTTCATCCCATACTTTTTGTAGAGGCCGTCGGTCGCCAAAAAGACGCCGCCCTTCACGCCGACATCTTCGCCCAGCACGAACACGCGCGGGTCGTTCTGCATCTCGGCGTCGAGCGCGTCGCGGATGGCCTCAATCATCGTTTTGATGGGCATCGGTTTTCACCTCCGCGAAGATATGGGTCAGCGTTTCTGACGGCTTGGGGAGCGGCGAGGCCTCGGCGTATTGCGTCGCGTCCTCGACTTCCGCCGCGGCTTTCTCGCCGGCCTGCCGGGCGACGCCCTCGTCCCACAGGCTGGCGGCTTTCATATACGCTTCCAGATTGGCAAGCGGGTCGTGCGCGCGGTCGGCCTCGACGTCTTCGCGGCGGCGGTAGCGCCGGTCGTCGTCTTCGGTCGTGTGCGAGCGCAGTCGCTTGCACTTCGCCTCGACGAAGGTCGGCCCCTCGCCGGAGTAAGCGCGGGCCAGCGCGGCGCGGGTGGCCCCGAAGACCTCGATGACGTCCAGGCCGTCCACCAGTGTCCCCATCATACCATAACCCGCCGCACGCTCGGTCAGATGCTTGACGGCGTACTGCAAGGTGTTGGGCACGGAGATGGCCCACTCGTTGTTCTGGCAGAGGAAGACGACGGGCAGTTTGTGAACCGCGGCGAAGTTGGCGGCGGCGTGGAAGTCGCCGGTCGAGGTTGCGCCATCGCCGAAGTAGATGATGGTGGCTTCGCGCTTGCCCTCATAGACGCTGGCCCACGCACTGCCAACGCCGTGCGCCAACTGCGTGCCGACCGGGCTGGAAGCGGTGAGGATATGCAGTTTCTGCGAGCCGTAGTGGCCGGGAATCTGCCGCCCGCGCGTGTTGGGGTCGTTATCGCGGTGATAGGCGTAGGCGAAGATGTCGCGGACGCTCATGCCGCGCGCGATGACCACGCCGTGCTCGCGGTAGGAGATGGCGAGCCAGTCGTCGGGGGCGAGGGCGTAGGCGCTGCCGACCTGCGCCGCCTCCTGCCCGAGGCACGAGGCGAAGGCCAGCACCTTGCCCTGCCGGTTCAGATTCCACAGGCGGTCGTCCACCGTGCGCGTCAGCACCATCTGATAGTAGAGTTCGTGCACGTCCTCGCCGTGCAGACCAAGCGCCTCGTGGCGGGAGATATGGTTTTCAGCTGACATGGGGAGATTCCTTTTTCTGGAACTATGATACTTCAGCTTCCTCGGTGTCCAGTTTTGGGGTTCACCCGCATCTTCCGTGCTCGATGCTTCCTACCAGCTTATCGTCGACACTGGCACCCCGAATTCATAGTTAATTGTGGCAACCTTCGCTAGCACGATGTGCCGAATCACGAACCCCTTGCGGGAGAGCCGTTTGGGGGTGCAGTACACACCTGAAATATTCGACAGATGACGGAACACGAAAGCCGAGGGAAAAGTATCTAACTCTTGCCATACCTATTGTAAAAGCTTTTGATCCAATCTTTGACCTCGTGGGAGTAGTAGTCTCCGTGACTGTTTTTGATCTCCGTGTCCGATTCCAACTTCTCTGCCAACATGGCTGCCTGCGCACGCATAGTGTGAAGGAAAGGAAGAGCCGTTTGTCTATTGATACAATCTTTTGTTAGAAACTCTAACAATTTAGCATCGGGTTCGCCATCTTTCAAAATCATAGGTTCATTGTCTGAGTAACTAACACTTTTGGGCTGCTACCCATTTTGAGTCACAATCTGAGGTTACCACACCTTCAGGAAAGGACGACAAAATGGGTAGCAGTCACGGATTATACAACGAGTTATTCAGTTACTTGCGGGCCGTGCAC
>JACQEC010000007.1 GCA_016200765.1 Chloroflexota bacterium
ATAATTCGCTTGCAGAGCGTCCACCTGCTTCTGCCACGTCGCCCGGCTCAACGGGAAGCCGTGAATAAAGACCAGCGGCGTTCCGCGCCCCTCGTCGCTGTACGCCAGTTTGATGTCGCCGACGGTTGCTTGCATCGAAATCCTCCCCTTACGGTCGCCATGATATGCCGCGCGTGACGCGAGATTATAACAAACGGTGCCGCGCCCGACCCGGCGGTGAAGGCCGCCGGGCTACCGGGCGCGGATTTGCTCTGGGATGGGAGCGGCTGGAACAGCGCATGGGCGGAAGCCGACAGCGCCACCCGCTTTCCGCTCATCCTGCCCGGGCGCGACTGGCCGGACGGCATCCGGCGGATTTACTGGCGGCTGTTGGTCTTTGCGCGCGAGCGGCTGTGAGCCTGTCCTAGTCGCCGCTTCTTGCCTCGTAGGCTTCCATCGGCGTCTGCTGTTTGCCTTCGTAGTCCCAGAACCAGTAGGCCAGCGACTTGTATTTGCCCCAGCGCGCAAAAACCGCGTTGACCTCTTTCTCGCCGACGGGCGCGCCCTCGTAAAACCACTTCGAGACGAGCCGCACAGCTTCGCTATCCACGCCGATATAGTCGAATCGCCCAAGGATGCCGAGCAGAGTTGCCGCGGCGTACGGCCCGATGCCGGGCAGAGCCAGCAGGTCGCGGCGCACCTCGTCGGTGGGGCGGCCGGCCTCTTTCAAGCGATCCAGATCGAACTTCCCCGCGACCACACCGCGCGCCAACTGCAAGAGATACGGCGAGCGGTATCCCAGCCCCAGCTTGCGCAAGGTAGATTCGCGACTGCGGGCGACGGCTGCGGGCTGTGGGAAGGCGCGGCGCGCGCCGTCGGCGGCGAGCGGCTCGCCAAAGTGGCTGACCAGCGACGCGACCAGCCGCTTGGTGCCGCCCCACTGGATGTTGGTCGTCATCATGACCTTGACCACGTCTTCCCACACGGTCGAGGAGCGCAGATACCGCCCCATCGCCTTGGGCCGGCAGTGCGCGAGGCGCGGCTCGGCGTCGGCCAGCGCGTAGAACTCGCCGAGGTCGAGGTCCAGCGCGAACATCCAGCTGACCGTTGCGGCCAACTCCTGCGAGTCGCGTTTGCCCAGGCGGGCTTGCGCCTCCAAGATCACGCCGGAATGGTCGCCGTCGCGTATCGAGGCGGAAACCACGCGGCCGCTGGTCAGCCGTTCAACAATCGTCAAGACGCCGCGCTCTTCATCCCATTGGTGCGGCGCGAGTTGATACCAACCATGCGAGTGAATAACAGAGTGGAAGTTGAAAAGCGGGCGGGCCGGCAGAAAAGTGGGGGTCGGCATAGCAGGTATCCTGAACAAAAAGATGAGGCCAGTATAACAACGCCCCTCGCAATTGGCAAGCCTTTTCGCGTCCTGAATCTTAGACAAATCGCGGCATCGTCTGTAGAATAGCGTCATGACCCCAACGTGGGGCGCCCAGTCCATGGTGGCGCCGCTCAAGCGCGTGCTCGTCAACCGCCCCGCCGAGACGGAGCGCGAGGCGCGCGCGTGGCGTGAGTTTGGCTACTATCACGCGCCGGATAGCGAACGCGCCCGGCAGGAGCACGCGCAGTTTGTCGAGTTGCTCGTCGAGGCCGGCGCGGACGTGTGCTTCGCGCGGAACCCACAGCCGGAGCGCCTCGACTCGATCTTTGTGTTTGACGCCGCGCTTGTGACCCGCGAGGGCGCTGTCATCTGCCGGATGGGCAAGCCCCTGCGTCGCGGCGAGGAGCACGCGCTGGCGCAAGAACTGCTGGCGCTGGGCATTCCCATACTCGCGACGATACGCGGCTCCGGCACGCTGGAGGGCGGCGACACGCTCTGGCTCGACGAGCAGACGCTGGTGGTGGGGCGCTCGTATCGCACCAACGCTGAGGGCATTGACCAACTGCGGCGCGCGCTCGACGGCATCGCGACCGTGATCGCCGTGCCTTTGCCCCACTGGCGCGGGCGCGGCGAGATCTTGCACCTGCTCTCGCTGATCAGCCCGGTTTCCGAACGGCTGGCGGTCGTTTACCCGCCGCTGATGCCGATTCCGTTGGTCGAGTTGTTGGAAGCGCGCGGCATCAAGATGCTGGCGATCCCCGACGAAGAGTTCAAGACGCAGGCCAGCAACATTCTGGCCACCGCGCCCAACCGCGTGATCATGCTCGCCGGCAACGCGCGCACCGCCCACGCCCTGCGCGAACGGGGGGTTGAGGTCTGGGAGTACGAGGGACAAGAGATTTCATTTAACCGCGATGGCGGGCCTACCTGCCTGACGCGCCCGCTATGGAGGAGCAACGATTGAATACCTTGACCATGCAGATGAGCGCCGCCGCGCCCATCTTGCCGGAGCGTCAAGCCGCGGAGTGCGTCTCCAACATCGGCGCGCGCGAACAGCGCAAGCGCCTGCGCTTTGGCGCGGCGATGCTGGTGATCAGTTTGGCCCTGCTGGTGACCTTGCTCGCGACGGGCGCCGAGCGCGGCTGGAGAGTGGGGTTGTTCTTGCCGTTTGCGGCGGCGGCCATCGGGTTCTTTCAGGCGCGCGATAAAACTTGAGTGGGACTGGCGGCGCGTGGCACGCGCAACATGGACGCCGGAGAAGAGGTCGTCACCGACAGCGCGGAGCGGGCGCAGGCGCGACAGCAGGCGCGGAGGGTGTATCTCAAAGCCGTGCTATGCGCTGTGGTGTTGATGGCGCTCTGCTGGCTGATTTAGCGGTTGGGGGTGTTGTCACAAAGACAGAGAGGGCGCGGGGAGTCTTGACCAGACTTCTCGTGCCCTCTCTGTTTGCGCCGCGCAAACCCGAGGCGATGCGTGGGTTATTCTTCCTTGCCCAGGTCGTCGAGGTCGAGCGATTCAATGAAGTCGCTGAAGGGCAAGAGTTTTTCCTTTTCTTCGCTGGTCACAGCGTTCGAGAGGTCCTCGTCAGGCGCGAAGCCCGCGTCCGCGATCACCGACTCGTCCACGTAGATCGTGACGTTAGCGCGCAGGGCGAGGGCGATCGCGTCGCTGGAGCGCGAGTCAATCTCGATGCGGCGGCCGGTGGACAGATTCAGCACGAGCGTCGCGTAGAAGGTGTCGTTCTTCAACTCGCTGATGACGACATGCGCGAAGTGCGCGCCCAACGTCGTGACGACCTGCTTGAGCAGATCGTGCGTGAGAGGGCGCGGCACTTCAACACCCTGCATCTGGTAGGCAATCGCTTCCGCTTCGAAAGGGCCAATCACAATCGCCAGATAGCGCTCGGCGTCTGGCTCCTTCAACAGCAGAAGCCGATTGTTCGATATTAGGCTGACCTTCAGACTGTCAACGATCATCGGAATCATCAAGACCCTCCGGCGCGCGGCGGTGAGAGCGCATGGCCCAACGATCCGCGCGCGGTTAAGGTTGATTATACCAAAATTTGGTCAGGACGGCTCAGGCCACTCCACGATCAACTGCGTCGCCGGCTTGCGCACGACCTGCGCGCCGGACGGCGGCTCAACGGCTTCGCGCCATGGGTAGGCTTGCAGGCGCAGGCTTTCCACCATCGGGCGGCCCGCCTTGTGCCATGCCAGGCTTTGCTCAATCAGACGCGCGGCGGCTTGCTCGGCGGGGCCAAAACACCGGACATGCAAGGGGAACGGCTGCTCGTCCTTCGTCAGGTCGGCGAGCCGCCGTCGGCGCTGATCAGGCCGTTGGTACTGCGCCCCTGCTCGGGCCAACTGAAAAGTTCCGGAGGGTCTGGCGCCGCATTGCGCTTGAGCCATTCACCGCTGGCCATCACGGTACAGCAGTCCCGCTCGCGCAAGGCTAACCAGAAGACGAGCCCCAACCAGAGCTCGTGCGTCGTGACCTCCAGCCCGGTGGGTTGGTCGTGAGCGGGGCCGGTCAGCCAGTGGTATGCGGCCGCCGCGTCGAGGTCGTGCCCGTGCGTCGTCATGATCGCCAGTCCCGGCTCCGCGCCCAGCGTCACCACGGGTTGTTGCGCCGCCGCCGCGCCGCGCAGGGGCATGAAGCCGCAGACCTTCACCGAAACGCTGGCGAGGTGGGAGCCGAGTTGGTCAAAGGCCACGGACTGCTGGAGAAGCCCCAGGCCGACCAGTGAGAGGGGCAGGACGAGGCGCCCGCCCAATTTCAGTTGTTCGCGCCAGGCGGGCGCGATGTCCCATGCACTGGCGGTCAGGATGATGCGGTCGTAAGGCGCGGCCGGGGGGTAGCCGAAGCCGCCGTCCGCGCACACAACCTGCGTCTGTCTGAAGCCGGCCGCTTGCAAATGCGCGCGCGCCGCGTCTACAATATCGTCGTCAATATCGAGCGCGACGACCCGGCCGGTCTCGCCCACCAGATACGTCATCAGCGCGGCGTTGTAGCCGGTGCCCGCGCCGATTTCGAGTACGCGCTGACCCGGCTCCAGCGCAAGTTGCTCGAGCATGATCGCCATGATCGCAGGCTGTGATGAGGAACTGATCGGCTCACCGCTCTTCAGGCGCTTGGTTGGAATGGCGTCATCACGATACACAATTTGCCGGTCAACGCCGGGCAGAAAGAGGTGGCGCGGGACGGCGCGGAAGGCCTGCTCCACGCGCGGCGTGCGGATA
>JACQEC010000233.1 GCA_016200765.1 Chloroflexota bacterium
ATCCGCATGCCGCGGACTTGGAGAGCCTGCGTCAACAGGTGTGCGCCTTCCTTGACCAGTTCGCCCACGGCTCCCCAGCCCTGCTGCGCTATGTCGGTTTGTCGGTAGATTAATTTGTTAAATTGCAACTAACCGCCTGCGTAACTCACGCCCAACCTCCTCATGCCTCCGACGATTCTGCGTTTTATACCCGCAATTCGATGCCCCTAGACAAACGCGAAAACGAGTGTAAAATACTGGCAATCGTTTCATCTCAAACCTTTTCACCTTAGGAGGGAAAATGTTCACTCTGCACTACCCTGCCAGATCACGGCAGGCCATCCAGATCGCGCTGGTCATCATGGCGCTCGTCGCGCTGGTGGCGTGCGGCGCCACCGCCACGCCCGCGCCCACCAGCCCGCCCCCCGCCCCAACCACGGCGGCCGCCGCGCCCACCGCTGTGCCGCCCACCGCCGTGCCACCCACTGCGGTGCCGCCGACGGCAGTGCCGCCCACGCCGACGAAGGCCGCTGGCACCGCGGCCAACACGATCGTCTGGTTGAAGAACATTGACGATATCGTGTCGTTCGACCCCGCTGAAGGCTACGAGTTCAGCGACTGGCTCGGCATCCACAGCATGTACGACACGCTCGTCAAGTTTGAGGGCGCCGACCTGACCACCATCAAGGCGAGTCTGGCCGAGAAGTGGGCCATCAAAGACGCCGGAGCGAATTGGGAAATCACGTTCAACCTGAAGGACGGCGTGAAGTTCGCCAGCGGCAACCCGTTCACCTCGGCCGACGTGGTCTATTCGTTCCAGCGCGGCATCAAGCTGAACAAACCGCCGGCCTTCCTCTGGACCGATATTGGCAGTCTGAAACCGGAAAGCATCACGGCCCCGGACGCCAAAACCGTCGTGTTGACGATGCCCAAGACCGCCAGCCCGCTCGAATTCCTGAACGTGCTGACCGCGCCGCCGATGAGCATCGTGGATTCCAAAGAGGTCAAGGCGCACGAAGCCGCTGGAGACATGGGCAACATCTGGCTGAAGGATCACTCCGCCGGCACGGGGCCCTACATGATGGACCACTGGAAGAAGGACGTCGAGTTCCTGCTGACGGCCAATCCGAATGCCGCCGTGAAAGCCAAGACGCCCAATATTCTGGTCAAGCATGTGCCGGAAGGCTCCAACCAGCAGGCGCAACTCGAAAAGGGCGACGCCGACATCGCCAACGACCTGACGCCGGAGCAGATTGCTTCGCTCAAGAGCAAGGCCGGCATCACGACCGCCAAAGCGGGCAACCTGCAGATCTTTTACATCGGCATGAACGTCAACCTCAAACCGCTCGACAACAACAAGGTGCGCGAGGCTCTGCGCACGGCGATTGATTACGATGGCATCGTCAAAGACCTGCTGGGCGGCAACGTGCAGAAACTGCAAACCGTCGTGCCGATTGGCTTGTTCGGCGCGAACCTCGACACCCCGTTCCAGAAAGACGTGGCGAAAGCCAAGGCCCTGCTCAAAGAAGCCGGAGTCGAAAAGGGTTTTGAAATTGATATGCTGACCCTCACCGGCAACCAGGGGCTTGTCTCGATGGGCGACCTGGCCGCCAAGATTCAGGCCGACTGGGCCGAGATTGGCGTCAAGGTCAACGTCAAACAGCAACCGGCGGCGGAAATGCTCGGCACGTACCGCGCGCAGAAAGCCCCGATTGTGCTGTTGCTCTGGGGGCCGGACTTCCCGGACCCGGATGCGAACGGCACGCCGTTTGCCGACGCGCCGCTGGGCAAGCGCAACAACTATGACGACCCCAAGGCCAAGGATTTGGCCAAGAAGGCCGCGCTGGAGACCGACCCGGCCAAGCGTCTGGCGGCCTACAAAGAGCTGACCGATTACCTCGCGCACAACGGCCCGTTTGCGATTCTGTTCCAGCCGAACCAGCTCTTCGCGTATCGCTCGAACGTGCAGAACTTCGTGTGGAGCCCGGCCGGCTTCTCCGACCTGTGGACGATTAGCAAGTAGCGCCACAACCGTTTGAAGGAAACGACGCGCCAGTCCGGCGAATAGCCGATGGCCGATAGCAGATAGCGAATAGCAGATAGCGAATAGCCGATAGCAGATAGGCAACCGCCATCGGCCATCGGCCATCGGCCAGACTGGCGCGTCGCTTGATATGAACTTTCTGACCTTCCTCATCCGCCGCCTGATCGGTATTGTCGCCGTGATGCTCGGCGTCTCGGTCATCACCTTTACGATCTCACACCTCGTGCCGGCAGACCCGGTCGCGGCGGCGCTGGGCGACCGCGCGCGCGAGGATCAGGTCGCCGCCTTCCGCGCCGAGTACGGGTTGGATAAGCCCGTGGTCGAGCAGTATTTCATCTACATGAACGGCCTGCTCCACGGCGACCTCGGCAAGAGCATCCGCACCCGCCGCCCGGTGGCCGACGACCTGCGCGATTTCTTTCCGGCGACCTTTGAACTATCGCTCGTCGCCTTGCTCGTCGCGCTGGTCATCGGCATGCCGACGGGCATCTGGTCGGCGCTCTTTCGCAACCGCCTGCCCGATCACCTCGTGCGCCTCTTCGCGCTGGTCGGCGGCTCGCTCCCGATTTTCTGGCTGGGACTCTTATTGATCGGCCTGTTCTACAGCCAGTTGGGCTGGCTGCCGCCGGGCGGCCGCATTGACGACTTTATCCCGCCGCCCCAGACCATCACCGGCCTGTTCGTGCTGGACAGCCTGCTGACGGCAAACAGCGCCGCCCTGCGCAGCAGCCTGCACCATTTGATTCTGCCCGCGTTCACGCTCGGCTACTTCTCCACCGCCGTCATCTCGCGCATGATGCGCTCCAGCATGTTGGAGGTGCTGAATCAGGACTACATGCGCACCGCACGCGCGAAGGGCCTGCTGGAGCGGTTCGTCATCCTGCGCCACGGCCTGCGCAACGCCCTGATTCCGACGCTGACGATCATCGGCTTGACGTTTGGCAGCCTGCTGTCGGGCGCGGTGCTGACCGAAACGATCTTCACCTGGCCCGGCCTCGGGCGCTATGCGACCGCCTCGGCGATTGGGCTGGACTTTCCCGCCGTGATGGGCGTGACCCTGCTGGCGGCCATCGTCTATCCGGTCGCGAACCTCATCGTTGATCTGGGCTATGCCTGGCTCGACCCGCGCATCCGCAATGCGTGAAAGCGCCCATGGCTGAACAGGCCCAAACACAGGCGGCGCTGGCCCTTCCCGCGCGCATGGACGCACCGCGCCCCCGCGCGCGCCCGGCGCTGTTGCGCAGTCCCTTGACCATCGCCGGCCTTGCGCTCATGGCGGTCTTCGTGGCCTGCGCGCTGACGGCATCCGTGCTGGCGCCCTACGACCCGATCAAGCAGTTCCTCTCCCAGCGGCTCAAGCCTCCCTCGCCCGAACATTGGATGGGCACCGATCAACTCGGGCGCGACCTGTTTAGCCGGATGCTGTTCGGCGCGCAAATCTCGCTCACCATCGGCGTCGGCGTCGTCGCGCCGGTGGCCGTGTTCGGAACGATCTTGGGGCTGGTCGCCGGTTACGCGGGCGGGCTGTTGGACGAAATCCTGATGCGCGTCACCGATGTCTTTCTTGCCTTCCCGCCGCTCATTCTGGCGATGGCGATTGCGGGCGCGCTGGGGCCCAGCCTCACCAACGCGATGATTGCGATTGCGGTGGTGTCGTGGCCGGTCTATGTGCGGCTGGTGCGCGGGCAGGTGCTGTCTCTGCGCCAGCGTGAATTTGTCGAGGCTGCGCGCGCCATCGGCGCGTCCACGCCGCGCATCCTGTCACAGCACCTCCTGCCGAACTTGCTCGCGCCGCTGTTGGTGCAGGCCACTTTCGATCTGGGCGGCACGATACTGATCGCCGCAGGCTTGAGCTTTATCGGTTTTGGCGCGCAGATACCGACACCTGAATGGGGCGTGATGATCAGCGACGGGCGCAAATACGTCACCACCCAGCCCTGGCTGCCGCTCTTCCCCGGCCTCGCCATTCTCGTCACGGTCGCCGCGTTTAATTTGATCGGCGACGGCCTGCGCGACGCGCTCGACCCGCGCCTGCGCGGCAACCTTTAATCACGGAGCACACCATGTTGGACTATCTGGCGCGGCTGAAAACCGCGCGCGAGCACATGGCCGAGCGCAACATCGGCTTGCTGTTCCTGCCGCCGGGCGCGAACTTGAGTTATCTGACCGGCGTCCGCCGTCAGGAGCAGGGCGGCACCGACCATAACGCTTACGGCGACACTATCGTCGGCGGGTACATCGGACTGCAAGGGGGCGTGAGCCTGCTCGCGCCGCGCATGGGCGGCGGCTACTATCGCGCCGAAGCGCAAGACAAGCCGTGGATTGAGTCGGTGCGCCTGATCGTCGAATCCGAATCGCCGCTTGACGTTCTGCGCCAGACATTGAATCGTTTTGATTTGCGCGGCCAGCAAATCGCGCTCGACGATCGCGTCTGGGCGCGCTCACTCCTCGCCTTCCAGCAGTTACTGCCGGACGCCCGCCTGGCGCTGGCCTCGGAGATTCTCATGCCTCTGCGCATGATCAAGAGCGCCGACGAATTGGCGCTGATGCGTCAAGCCGGGCGCATCACCGAGCAGGTTTTCGAGCGCGCGCTGGCGCGGCTCAAGGCGGGCGTGACCGAGTGGGATATTGCGGCGGAGATAGACTACCAGTTCAAGGCGCTGGGCGCGGAGCACACCTCGTTTGTGACCGGCATCTTCTTCGCGGGCGAGGCGCACGACCGCAACAGCGTCACTGGCCGCGCCAGCGAGAAGCGGCTTCTGCGCGGCGATTCGATCATGTTCGATTTCGGCTGTGTCTACGAGGGGTACTGTTCCGATTTCGGGCGCACGGCCTTTTGCGGCGAGCCTCCGTCGGAGTACCTGCGCGTCCACGAGTTGATCCTGCGCTCCCAGCGCGCGGGGATTGACGCGCTGAAAGCCGGGCAGGTCACGGGCGCGCAGGTCAACGCCCTCGCGCGCGCCGTGATTGAAGACGCCGGCTACGGCCCCTACTTCACGCACCGGCTGGGGCATGGCATCGGCGTGACCGTGCACGAGCCGCCGTGGCTGGACGTGATCGAGCAGACCGTCCTG
>JACQEC010000234.1 GCA_016200765.1 Chloroflexota bacterium
TTACCTGCGCGAGGCCGGTCTCGTGCCCTACCTGAACGCGCTCGGCTTCAACGTGGTCGGCTACGGCTGTACAACCTGCATCGGCAACTCCGGCCCGATTCAGGAGACGATTGCCCAGGCCGTTCGCGACAACCAACTGGTGGTGGCCTCGGTGCTGTCGGGCAACCGCAACTTTGAGGGGCGCGTCCACCCACTGACGCAGGCGAACTACCTCGCCTCGCCGCCACTGGTGGTGGCCTATGCGCTGGCTGGCACCACCGACATCAATCTGGCGCGCGAGCCGCTGGGCACAGGCAAGGACGGCCAGCCGGTCTACCTGAAGGACATCTGGCCGAGTCAGGACGAGATCGTGCAAGCGATTGCGTCGTCGGTAAAGCCGGAGCAGTTTGCCCGGCAGTACGGCAACGTCTTCGACGGCAACGAGCGCTGGAACGCCATCAGCGGCGTCGAGGGCGACCTCTACCGCTGGAACCCATACTCGACCTACATCCAGAACCCGCCGTTCTTCGAGAACCTCAGCGCGGAGCCGGGCGACATTCAGCCGATTCGCGGCGCGCGGGTATTGGGGGTGTTTGGCGATTCGGTGACCACCGACCACATCTCGCCGGCCGGCGGCATCGCGCGCCAGAGCCCGGCGGGCAAGTATCTCGAAGACCACGACGTCGCCCCGCAGGACTTCAATCAGTACGGCGCGCGGCGCGGCAACCACGAGGTGCTGATGCGCGGCACCTTCGCCAACATCCGCATCAAAAACGTGATGCTGGGCGGCGAGGAAGGCGGCAACACCCTGCACTTCCCCGATGGCGCCAAGATGTCCATCTACGACGCGGCCATGCAGTACAAGCAGGAAGGCGTACCGCTGGTAGTTATCGCGGGCAAGGAATATGGCACCGGCTCCAGCCGCGACTGGGCGGCCAAGGGGCCCCGCCTGCTGGGGGTGCGCGCCGCCATTGCCGAATCGTTCGAGCGCATCCACCGCAGTAATCTGATCGGCATGGGCATCCTGCCGTTGGTGTTTACCGGCGGCCAGCGCGCGGCGACGCTGGGACTGGATGGCACCGAGGTCTACGACATCGCCGTGCCCGGCGACCTCAAGCCGCGTGCGATGATTCAGGTGACGGCAACGAAACAGGACGGGACGCACGTCACGTTCACGACCGTCGCGCGCGTGGACACGCCGGTCGAGGTGGACTACTACCGCCACGGCGGCATCTTGCAGTTGGTGTTGCGGCGGCTGGCGAAAGGCTAAGGTGTCCCATGTTTAAGATTCACGAACGCTTCGTGGTGGATGAGAATGGCAAGCCGGTGAGCGTGCTGCTCGATCTAGAGGACTATCGCCGCTTGCTCGATGAACTCGAAGAACTCGAATCGTTACGCGTCTATGATAGCGCGCGGCAAGCCGAAGATGAATTGATCCCCTTTGAGCAGGCGCTCGCCGAAATCGAGAGTCAGGAACGGTGACCTATCAGGTACTGATTCTGCGGCGCGCACAGAAAGAGCTGGCCTCACTACCAACCGAAGGCTTTCAGGCTGTGCGCGATGCGATTCGCGCACTTGGCAACCGTCCGAGGCCAGTTGGCTGTCTAAAGCTCACAGCGCGTGAAGGGTGGCGAATCCGCGTTGGTCAATACCGGGTCATTTATGAGATTAATGATAGCGCGCAGGCGGTGATAGTTTTGCACATTGGTCATCGCCGCGATGTCTATCGTTAGGACAAGGCTCAGCACGCTAAAGTGTCGCTGGACAGGCCAAAGAGGAGAACCGAGGTGCTGAAGTGGTCTCGCCCTACGTATATTGAGACAAAACCGCCAGGCGATCCGGCTGGGCTGGCTGTCCCAGTTCGGCGAGCAGGTCTGCGAAGTCGAGCGGTTTGCGGCTGAAGGCGACCCGGCCATCGCTCTGTAGCCAGTGCTCGCGGGGCCGGTCCCACGCGAACTCTATGCCATTGTAGTCGGGGTCATGCAGGTAGATCGCCTCGTGGGTGCCGTGGTCGGAAGCGCCATCAATGCCCCACCCGCCGTCTAACAGTCTGGCGAGGGCGGCGGCCAGGTCGCGGCGCGTCGGGTAGTTGATGGCGAAGTGGTAGAGGCCGGTCGTGTCCGGCGCTGGCGGCTGGCCGTTCTGGCTGTGCCACGTGTTGAGGCCAATGTGATGGTGGTAGCCGCCCGCCGAGAGAAAGGCCGCGCTGCCCATATTGAAAAGCAGGTCGAAGCCCAGCAGATCGCGATAGAAGTGGACGGCTCGCTCCAAATCGGCCACCTTGAGATGCACGTGCCCGATGCGCGTCTCCGCAGGGATAGATGGGTTGGTCATGGCTTATGATCTCCAAAGTCTCATAAAATAGGTGCTCCAGCGCCGAAGTCTGTTACCGGCATGAGCTGGAACGCTAAGTGTCGTGGCCTCGGTGTTTTCAACTGCCGGTCATGCTCTTTAATTTACAGGAGAATCGGAGGTTGTCAAAGGCGCAAGTCGCAGAGATCGCTCCCGCTGTATTGTCATCAGTTCACAGCGCCGTTTCAACGAACAGTGGTTACGCGTGGAACATCTCAACTGTCTTGCGCCACTGCGCGTCGGTGCCAGTGTCGTCCACCGGCAGGTAGTAGGTGATGCGGTCGAGCAGCCCGTCGTAGCGCTTCTTCACCTTGGCTGGCACATCCGCCCACGCGCCCTCTTCGGCGAAAACCGCGAGCATCTCATCCGTGACGACCTTGGGCATCTCGCCCCACTGCCCACGCGAGGCAAGATGCGACAACTGATTCGCCGCGTCTTTCCAGCCGTGAATCTCGAACACTGGATGATACGATGGCGTGCTGGCATAAAAGGCGATCTGCTGACGGATCCGCTCGCGGTTGCCCGCCAACTCCTCCGGCGTGTCACCCGCAATGACGAAGACCGCGCTCGCCAATTCGATGTCTGTGCGCGCGCGTCCGGCCCTCCTCATGCCCCGCTCGATGTTTGGCAAGATAAACTCGGCGATGTACTTGGGCGTATGAAACGGGTGCACGTGAAAACCTTCGCACAATTCACCGGCCAACCGGCAGAGGTGCTCGTTGACACCGGATATATAGATCGGGACGTGCGGGTGCTCAAGCGGGCCGGGGCTGAAGAACGGCGACATCAGCGTCAGCTTGAAAAACTCACCGCGAAAGTTGAGCCGCTCGCCGGTCTGCCAGCAGTGCCACGTATGGCGCATGGCGAGGATATACTCGCGCAGGCGCGGCGTCGGGTGATCCCAGGCGATGCCAAAGCGCCGCTCGATGTGCGGTTTGACCTGCGTGCCCAGCCCCATGATGAAGCGGCCACGGCTCATCTTCTGCAAGTCCCAGCCGATGTAGGCCAGTGTCATCGGACTGCGCGGAAAGGCCAGCGCAATGGATGTGCCCAGTTGTATCCGGCTCGTGTGCTCCGCGGCTAACGCCAGCGGCAGGAACGGGTCGTGCTGGGTCTCGCTTGACCAGAGCGCGTCGAAACCGAGCGCCTCCGCCTTGTGGGCGCGGGCGGCCACGTCGCCAAAACTGGCAACTCCTAGTCCGGTGTCAATCTTCATACCTTACTCCTCTTTTGAAATAGCCGCCTATCAGTTCCTCATCCCGCCTTCCCCTACCCCTGTGTCAGCGCCCTCATCATCAAGACGACCGCCGCCGGCAGACAACCCCGTCGCGGCGGCTGAGGGATGGGCGGCGCAGGAGATGGGGGCGTGACCGGCGCCGGTGTCGGAGCGGGCGGCGGCACAGGCTGGGGCGCGGGCACACGGCCCAGCAGGTGTACCGCGTCAACAACCTGCGCGCGCCCCGCGCCCACCACATTGCCGTCGAGCCGCAGGTTCTTCGCGGTCTTCATGAGCGCGTCCTTCACCTGCGCGGGCGTGGTGGATGGGTGCGCCTGCGCGAGCAATGCGCACGTGCCGCTGGCGTGCGGCGTTGCCATAGACGTGCCGGAGGCCGAGGTGTAGAAATCGTCCACCGCGCGCCCCATACTGGTGCCTTTGGCGCGCGCGGCGACAATGCGCACACCCGGAAAGCACACGTCCGGCTTGACGCGGCCATCGGCGGTCGGGCCGCGCGACGAAAACGACGCGATGGCATCGTCGTCGTCCGTCGCGCCAATCGTGATGGCCTGATGCGCGCAGCCCGGCGAGCCGACGGTCGCGGCGTTGGGTCCGGCGTTGCCCGCGGCGATGCAGACCGCATGACCGCGCTGCACGGCTGCATCGCAGGTCTGTGAGAGCGCGTCGCTGCCGTCGCAGGAGCCATCCGAGCCGAGTGAGAGGTTGATCACGTGCGCGCCCTGCTGAACCGCCCACTCCACACCGGCCATCACGTCGCTCGTCGAGCCGGCGCCATTGGCCGTCATCACTTTGGCAATCAGCAAATTCGCATCCGGTGCGACCCCGCGATACTTGCCGTCGGACGCCGCCCCACTGCCCGCCGCGGTGCTGGCGACGTGCGTGCCGTGCCCGTGACCATCCTTCACACCCTCGCCCGTGAAGTCGCGGGTCGCCGCGATGCGCCCGGCAAAATCCGGATGGTCGAAGTCAATGCCGGTGTCCACGATGCAAATCTTGATCCCTTTGCCGGTCAGCCCACTCGGCCACAACTGCGGCGCACCAATCAGAGGCACCGAAGCGTCCAGCAGCGTGTGGACCGGGCTGTCGTACCAGACCATTTCCACAGTCGGGTCATCGCTCAGTGCGCTGATCTGCCGGCGTGTCGCCCGGCCCGCCACCGCCGGCACGACGGTGTAATGGTGATCAATGGATATAGCCAGATCGTCAATCAGCCGGAAAGCGGCCACGCGCCCGCGACCCTGCCGCGTCGTCCGGTAGCGGACAATGACCGGATGGGGATGGTCGTCCGGCGCCGCCCGCACGCGCGCCAGCACGTCATCGCCGAGCTTGGCCTCTATCATCACTCCTCCTTGAGTTGTCTTGAGGCATCACGATCGGGGCATGGTGTGCACCGGCTTGTCTTCTTCGATGCGTGTGACCCAGTCTTCGTCGCCCAGCGCCAGCGCGGCGTGCGCACTGCCCTCGACAGTGACAGCGTTAATCAGGCTGGACACGCGCACGACGCGGAAACCCTTGGCCTGCAAAGCCGCCGTATAGGGCTCTGGCGGCTTGGCTGTGAGCACGATCAGCCGCACCTGCGCCCCGGGATTGCTCTTCAGGCGCTGCTCCAAAGCAGGGTCCATGCGATTCATGCCGCCTCCGTTCTTCCTGCATAGTATCATAGGTTACCATTCTCTGGCAAGGGTAGCCATCCTGCGTCGCGCGCGGCACTCGTGCGTGTTTCGCAATTCACTTTGTAGGGTTTATAATCTGTGACATGCCCGATCCGCTCGCTAAATCCTTCTACCGCCGCTTCCGCGATGCCCGGGCCGGCTGGCTTCGCCGGCTAACCCCCTTTTTGATGGCTTCATTGGGGATTCTGGCGCTTGGCGGTGCAGCCGGGGTGGTACTCGTGCGGCTAACCGATTCCGTCATCAATTACCGCTCGCCAATTGCGCGCTACCCACAGCCCGGCGACACCACCGACGCGCTGTCCCAGCAGGTTGTCATGGTCGTGGTGGACGGGTTGCGCGAGGATGTCTCGCGTCAGATGCCGACCCTCCAGCACCTGCGCGCGCAAGGCGCGGCGGCTACCGCGGTCTTGCGCTACGCTTTCCAGTACCCATCGTGGACAACATTAGTCAGCGGCGCCGACGCCGAGATTAACGATACGCCGCTGGTCGCCGCGGCCGCTGATGCCGCGCTGAACCGCCCCGTATCACCAGAAACGCTCTTCGGCACCGCCCGCCGCGCCCGGCTAAACGTCGCCATCGCCGCCCGCCGCGGCTGGCAGCCGCTGGTGTCGGCGCAGTTCTTGAACGAGATCTATCTGGCCGGCGACGATGACGAGGAGGAAGACAGCGCCGTGCAGGACCGGCGCACCGCCGAAGCCGCCGTGTCGTTCCTGACTAACTTTGCGCCCAACTTCCTGCTCGTCCATCTCCGCCTGCCCGACGACGCCGCCTACCGCTACGGCGCCGCAAGCCCGGCCTATCGTCAGGCCGTCTGGCATACCGACCAACTCATCGCGCAGATAGCCGCCGCCATGGACTTGCGCCAGTCGGTGCTGCTAGTTACGTCCAGCTACGGCAACATTGACCAAGGGGGGCACGGAGGCACGGAAGATGAGGTCACACGAGCGCCGCTGGTGCTCGTCGGCTCGCACATTAAAGCCGGTGAGTATGGCTCGGTGCGGCGCAACGATATTGCGCCGACGGTAGCGGCGCTGATAGGCAGCGCCATCCCCAGCGCATCGCAAGGCTCCATCCTGTTTCCAATGCTGGAGATGAGCGACGCACAGAAAGCGATAAAGGCGCTGGCGCTGGCGCAGCAGCAGCGCCTGCTGGGGCTCGCCTACACGGCCGTCATCGGCGGTAACTTGACGGAACCGTCATTGAACGACCCGCTCGTGGCAAAGTCGTCATTCGAGGTCAAGAATTACGATAGCGCGTTCACGCTAGCGTATCTGGCCGCACAGCAAGTTCAGAACGATATGCGGGCCGCGCGGGCCGCGCGCATAGACCGCGAGCGGCTGGCTCGCGCGCCGATTGCGGTTCTGTTGGTCGTAGCGCCCCTGATCGCTTTTTGGTTTCGACGCAGCCTGCGCCTGATGGTGGCGGCGTGGATCGCGGTGGGAGTGGTCGCGTTACAACACTTGTTGTATCTGTACGCAGGACACACCTACTCCTTCAGCGACATCTCCTCGCTGGAAGCGTTCGTGCGCACCGCGCTGGAACGCAACGCGCTGGCGCTGTTATTCGGCGGCTTGCTGGCGATCATCTATCACTGGCGAGATGAGGAGTCGTCGCGCTCGCGCGTGGCGCTGACTGTCTTGCTGGTCTGCGCCTTGAGCGTCTACGTCAGCGGCATCTTGATGGCGTTCGCCTACTACCTGAACGGTTTCAGCCTGCGCTGGTACATCGGCGACCTGTCTTGGGGGTTCGTGCAGGTATTCAACTCGACCTCAATTATTGTCCGCGCTGTGCTGGCACTGCCGGTGGCCATATTCGTTTCCCTGACGCACTGGCTGGGCTTGATCGTCTTTCACCGCCTCCGGCGCCTGCGGATTTGGGGACGGCTGAAAACTGTGCTGAAGGCAATCGGCAGTTTCCGCTTGCAGGTCTCCGATTGATGCAGCCGCCGATGCGCATTCTGATTACCGGCGCGAACGGCCAACTGGGCCGCGCGCTCCAAGCCGCTCTAAGCGATCACCACGTAATTCCCGTCGCCCACGACACACTGGACGTGGGCGCAGACTACAGTGTAGATGCTATCGTTGCGCTCTTCCCCGAACTGGTCATCCACGCCGCGGCCATGACCAACGTGGACGCATGTGAGCGCAATCCCGACGAGGCCTACCGCGTGAACGCGCTCGGCGCGAAGCACATCGCGCAAGCCTGTGCCGAGTTAAACGCTCCATTGGTGTATGTCGGCACCGATTACATCTTTGACGGCCTGAAAGGCGAGCCGTACCTTGAAACAGACGCCGCGAACCCTATCAGCGTTTATGGGCGCACGAAACTGGAAGGCGAAAACTTTGCGCGCGCGCTAGTGCCGAAGCATTACATCGTCCGCACCTCGTGGGTTTATGCGCGCGGGCGCAATAACTTCGTGACCAAGATTCTCGCGCTGGCCGCCGAACGTCCGCGGCTCAACGTGGTCAACACAGAGTTCAGCTCGCCCACCTACGCGCCCGATCTGGCGCAGGCGATTGTCGCGCTGGTCAGCCACCCGCAGTACGGGACCTATCACCTCAGCAACGAGGGCGTCACCAGCCGCTTTGACTACGCGCGCGCCATTTTGGATGAGGCGGGTCAGGCGAACTACCCGCTTGACCACCCGTAAACCCGCTGGTCTCCGTTGTCATCCCGAATTACAACGGCATCGCGCACCTGCCCACCTGCCTCGCCGCGTTAAGGGCTCAAACCTACACACCCTTCGAGGTGCTGCTAGTGGATAACGCCTCGACCGACGAATCGGTCGCCTGTGCCCGCCGCGCCTTTGACGGCATTCGCATCGTCACGCTGGCCGCGAACCGGGTGTTTGCGGGTGCCGCTAACGAAGGCATTCGCGCGGCGCGCGGCGAGATTATTGCCTTGTTAAACAACGACACCGAGGCTGAACCGTCATGGTTGAGCGAACTGGTGGCGTCGCTGCTTCAGGAGCCAGAGGCGGGGATGGCCGCGTCGAAGATGCGCCTGTTTGACCGGCGCGATGCGCTCCACAACGCCGGCGACGGCTTCGGGCGCAACGGCCTGCCCGTCAACCGCGGCGCGCGGCTTACCGATCAAGGACAGTTCGACGGCGACCATTTTGTATTCTCGGCCTGTGGCGGCGCGGCGGCCTATCGCCGGGCGATGCTCGACCAGATCGGGCTGTTTGACGAAGACTTCGTAGCCTACTGCGAGGATGTTGATCTGGGCTGGCGCGCGCAGCTGGCAGGCTGGCGCTGCGTCTATGCGCCGCGCGCTATTGTCTATCACAAGTTGAGCGCCACCGGCGGCGGCGCCCTCTCCAGCTACTTCGTCGGCCGCAACGTCATCTGGGTCATGGCCAAGAACCTTCCGGCCCGCCTATGGAGAAAATACTGGCGGCGCATCCTCGGCGCGCAGGCACAAGTCACGTTGGACGCGCTGAAAGCGTGGCGAGGCGAGGCGGCCCGCGCGCGCCTGCGCGGCCAACTGGCGGGGCTGACCGGCCTGCCCCGCGTTCTACGCAAGCGGCGGGCGATACAGGTGGCGCGGCGAGTGAGTGATGCCTACTTAGAGACGGTGCTATCGTGAGCCGGCCTCACGGCGAACTGCTATTGACGAAGCCGCGCACCCATTGTAAACTGCTATTGAGCAAAGATTGAGGAGTATGGTACGATAAACGAACCCGAATGCCCGCGCCTGTCAGTCGTCATCCCCGCCTATAACGAAGAGCGGCGTCTGCCGGGAACCCTGCAACGCATCATGGTGTATTTTCATGAACAGGGCTACCCGGTCGAAATCGTCGTGGTTGACGACGGCAGCACCGACAGCACAGCCGCCATCGCCCGGTCGCTTGCCCAGCAGCACTCCATGGTGCGCCTGATTCAGAACGAGCATCACGGCAAGGGCTATGCTGTGCGCACGGGCGTCCTGCAAGCGCGCGGCGACCAGATTTTGGTCTGCGATGCCGATCTGGCGACGCCGATTGAAGAAGAACAGAAACTCGCGCCGTGGCTAGCCAACGGCTACGCGGTGGTGATTGCCTCGCGCGAAGGCATGGGCGCGCGTCGCATCGGCGAGCCGTTTTATCGTCATCTGATGGGGCGCGTCTTTAATTTTGTCATCCGCAAGATAGCGGTCGGAGAGTTTCAGGATACGCAGTGCGGTTTCAAGCTGTTTCGCGCCGATGTTGCGCGAGACATCTTCAAGCGGGTGAGGCTCTACGGCGACCAATCGGCCAGAATGCGAGGGCCGGCGGTCACCGCGTATGATGTTGAGGTGCTCTTTCTCGCGCTGAAGTACGGGTATAAAGTCAAGGAAGTTCCAGTGGAATGGCAGTACGGTACGATGACGAAGGTCAACCCGATCACCGATTCAATGCGCAACTTCGGCGACGTGATGAACGTGCGCCTCAACGACTGGCGAGGACGGTATAACGGGCGATAAACCGTTCCAGCAGACATTCAAAAGCCTTGACCACTCGCCCAGAGTGGTTTTTGTTTTTTATGTTACAATCTCTGCGGAGGCCATTGTGAACCAACCTATTCTCGTCGCCGTAGCCTGGCCCTATGCCAACGGTTACGCTCATCTGGGGCACGTCGCGGGAGCGCTGCTGCCCGCCGACATCTTCGCGCGCTATCACCGCCTGCGAGGCAACCGCGTGCTGATGGTCTCCGGCAGCGATGCGCACGGCACGCCGGTTACATTCGAGGCTGATCAGGAGGGCGTGACGCCGCGCGAGTTGTTCCTGCGCTACCACCATGCGTTCGCCCAATCGTTCCGCGAGCTCGGTTTATCCTACGACCTGTTCACGCACACCGATACCGAGAACCACAGCCGCGTTTCGCAAGACATTTTCAAACAACTGCTGGCCGCAGAACTGATCTTTCGCAAGCCGGCCCAACAGCTCTACTGTGAGCACGACGCGTGCTTCTTGCCCGATCGCTATGTGTATGGCAGGTGCCCGGTCTGCGGCTTCCCGAACGCGCGCGGTGACCAGTGCCAAAATTGTGACAGCGTTCTCGACGCGCTGGAACTGGGCGACCCGCAGTGCAAACTGGCGAAGCCCGGCGACCCGCCCCATCCGGTTGTGGTGCGCGAAACCGACCATTTCTACCTCGACCTGCCCGCGCAGGCCGGGCCACTGCTAACATGGGTCGAACAGCAGAGCCAGAACTGGCGGCCCAATGTGGCCCGGTTCGTGCGCAACTACGTGGCCGGGGGCTTGCAAGCGCGCGCCATCACGCGCGATTTGGAGTGGGGCGTGCCGGTGCCACTGCCGGGCTGGGAGGCGAAGCGGCTGTATGTGTGGTTTGAAGCGGTGATCGGCTATTTATCGGCCAGCATCGAATGGGCGGCGCATCAGGGCCAGCCTGACGTCTGGAAAGATTGGTGGTACAACCGACAAGCCGAGACGTACTATTTTATCGGCAAGGACAACATCCCGTTCCACGCGATTATCTGGCCGGCCATGTTGATGGGCGTTCCGGGGCTGTATGACGACTCGCAGGAGCCGCGCCGCGCGCTCAACCTGCCTGACGATATTCCGTCCAACGAGTTCCTGAACGTTGAGGGGCGCAAGTTCTCCAAGAGCGAGCGGTGGGCGGTGTGGCTGCCCGACGCGCTGGCGCGCTACGACCCGGACCCGCTCCGCTACTACCTGACCGCCGTTGCGCCGGAGACGCACGACAGCGATTGGGCCTGGAGCGATTTCCTGCGCCGCAACAACGACGAACTGGTGGGCACATGGGGCAATCTCGCCAATCGTGTGCTGACCTTCGCTTACCGCAATTTTGACAAACAGGTGCCTGAAGCCGGTTCACTGGATGACGTTGATCGGGCTCTGCTGGCTTCTGTGGAGGCCGGCTTCAGGCCCATCGGCCAGTTGCTGGAGACCCGCCAATTCCGATCTGCGCTGGCCGAGGCGATGGGGCTGGCGCGCGAGGGGAACCGCTACCTCAACGCCAAGGCGCCATGGCAGCAGATCAAGACAGACCGCGCCGCCGCGGCGACAACCATTTATGTCGCCCTGCGCGTGATTGACTCGCTGAAAATTCTGTTTTACCCGTTCCTGCCCTTCTCATCACAGTCCCTGCACCAACAACTCGGCTACGACGATGACCTGCTTGGCGCGCTGGAGATTGCTGACTACGACGAGGAGGCCAGTCGGCACGAGGCGCTGGTCTACCGCCAGAGCGGGTCGGGCGACCGCTGGCAGCCAAGCGCCCTGCGCGCCGGGCAAGCCCTGCGCGAGCCTAAGGCGCTCTACAAGAAACTCGACTCGAAGATCGTAGAGGAAGAAATCGCGCGGCTGGGGAAGTAAACGATGCGCGCGTTGATTCAGCGGGTCACTCACGCCGCCGTGCAAGTTGACGGGCAGGCGATTGGGCGCATCGGGCATGGCCTCGCGATTCTATTGGGCGTGACCCACGCCGACGGCCATCAGCAAGCGGAACGGCTGGCGGAAAAGACCGCCGGACTGCGCATCTTCTCCGATGCGGCGGGCAAGATGAACCTATCCGTGCTGGACGTGCAGGGCGATGCGCTGGTCATCTCTCAGTTCACGCTCTATGCGAACAACCAGCGCGGGCGGCGGCCCGATTTTCTGTCTGCCGCTCGCCCCGAACAGGCCGCCCCGCTGGTCGAACGCTTCGTCAGCGTGCTCGGCGAGGCCGGCGTGAAGAACGTGCAGACGGGTGTCTTCGGCGCGCACATGCTCGTAGAGATTTTTAACGACGGGCCGGTGACCATCATGCTGGATACCGACGACTGGGCCTGATCGCCACATCGTCGGGTAGGGGCGAAGCCGCGCGTTAAACGGATTGCCTGCGGCGCAACGGATGAGCGGGTTGGGGCGAAGCGGCGCGCGAGTGGCCTGCTCATTCACGTGGTGATTCGTGCGCGAGGTGTCGCGCAAGACGATGACTGACGCGGCCTTGGGTGGTCATCATCGTTGACGAGCGCCTCAATCCGTTCATCCGTTATCCCAATCCGTTGAACGCGCCCCTTCGCGCCTACTCACCCCCCAAGGCCCCCAGCGCCGTCGCGAAGCCCGGATATGCCGGCACCACAAAGCGGTTTCCTGCACCAAGACGATCCACGGCATCCATCGCGTCACGAACCGCGGGCACCTCGACCAGATGCCCCGTCAGCACAATCACGGACTGTTGAACAGTCGAGGCTGTGGACAGCACCGTCGTCGCGATGGCTTGACCGATGAGGTTACACAGCCCCGCGGCCACATCCTCGCGGCGCGGACGAGCGAAACCATCTATCCTTGCGGCCTTGAAGGCTTTGCCGAAGTGCGCGGCGGAGAAATCAGCAGGGATATTCCCAACCGGCCCCCCGATGATATCCCCCACCGTTAGGTCAACCCGTGTCAGGTCTCCCTGTGCCGCCAGCGCCGAGATTTCTAGCGGGTCGGCTGTGCCCAACAGCAGTTGACCCAGCCCCAGCAGAGTGCCTCCGCCCACCGCGCTCCCGCCCAGATGTCTGAATTGATCGCCGGCGGCCAGCACCATCGCCGTACCGGTGCCCATGCTCACCACCAGAGCCTCCTGCAAACCAGCGGCCAGCAGACCGCCGCGCCCGATGGCCTCAACCTCGCCCACCCGTCTCAAGGGTATGCCATCCAGCACCTCCGGCAACTGGCGATTGCGGCCTCCCGTGACGACAATGGACTCGACCTCTGCAACGCCAAGTCCAGCCTGCGCCACCAGTGCACGGATGGCATCCACCGTGGGGTTTATGGCAGAAGTCGTTCGCCGCTGGCTAATCTCACCGCCGCGCTCTTCGGAAGCGTCGAGGCGCGCGATCAATATGTCGGTGTTAGAGCCGCCAAAGTCAATGGCAATCCGG
The DNA here is from genome assembly GCA_016200765.1 of Chloroflexota bacterium. Lineage (GTDB taxonomy): Bacteria > Chloroflexota > Anaerolineae > JACRMK01 > JACRMK01 > JACQEC01. The sequence continues at coordinate 13,096 of JACQEC010000234.1, forward strand.
TACATGATAGCTGCGGTCGCTCAGGCCCTATAGATGCGCAAGGCCAGCAATCCCCCGACGCTCAGCACGACTACACCCAACAGGCCGACCTCCACCGCGCGCCATGGCAACTCGCCCAGCCGCACGCGAGCTTCAGGTGTTGGCGCGGAGGCTGGTTCAACAGATGGAGCCGGTGTCGCGATGGGTATAGCCGTCGCGGTGGGCTGTGGGCTGACAGCGGCGGCTGGCCCTCCCACAACCGGCGCTGTGGTTGGCTGCACCGATTCCGCTGTGCCCGCAACGGTTGTCGGCTTCGCCACGCCGCTCGTCGCAGGCAACGCCGGCGGCGCGCTGGCTGGCGCGGTCGGCTGTGCCACCGCTCGCGTTGAGGGGCCCGCCGGAGCGACGGGTGCCGCCGCTGCCGCCGTCGTCGCCACCGACTTAGACTGATTGTCCTCTGCCGCCTGTGGCGCGGGCACGGCGTTGAAGGGAGCGCTCGTCGCAGGCGCTGTCTGCGCCGAGGAAGGCGCACTGACCCCAAACCGCGATGTAGATAGTATATCGGCGCTAAAGACCACGAGGAACATCACGGCGGCGAAGGCGGTCAGCCCGCGCAGGGATTGATAGAGCCAACCGGGCTGCCAGCGCGGCAGTGCGCGAGCCGCCTGCTCATCCGAAAGTGTGAAGGAGCGCGGGGCGCGGATGGGCGGCGCCTGCTTCATCAGCGAGACGCTGTAGCGCAGGGTCGCCAGTTGACGCCGGCAGTCCACGCAAGCGCGTAGATGCTCCTCCAGGCGCGCCTGCTCCCGCCTGTTCAATCGCCCATCCAAAAAGAGCGATAGCTGATCCGTGACATGCTCAAGGTTGCTCATAGTGGCCCACTATCCAGACGATAGCGCTCAGGCAAAAGTTCCTGTCGCTCCAACAGCCAGTCGCGCAGGCGCAAGCGCGCGCGGTTGAGCCGCGACTTGACGGTGCCAAGGTTCGTCCGCGTAGCGCTGGCTATTTCCTCGTAGGACAGGCCTTGCACATCGGCCAGCACCAGCACGACGCGCTGGTCGTCGGGCAGTGCCGCGATACCCTCCTGCAGGAAGCGATTTAACTCCGCCCGCACCGCGCGCTCTTCCGGCCCCTCGCGGTGGTCAATGAAATCGGGCGGCTCGCGTTCCTCATCCGCCCCGAGAAGGTCGTCAATAGACTCGCTGGGATGCCGTTGGCGGGCGCGCAGGATGTCGTAACAGGCGTTGGTGACGATGCGCAGCAGCCACGCCTTGAACGAGCCGTCGCGGAACTCATTGAGGTGGCGGTATGCCGAGATGAACGCTTCCTGTGTCGCATCCGCCGCCGCTTCCGGGTCGTTCAGGATGCGGTAGGCGGTGTGATAAGCCATGTCTTGGTAGGATTCGACCAGCCGATTGAAGGCGTGCAGGTCGCCGCGGCGCGCCGACTGGATCAGCTCGCGCTCAAGCCGTGTTTGCGGGTCACTCACAGCGCGGTTCCTCGCGCCGGCTCTCGACGCGCAGACGGCGCGCTGGCGGGCACGAGAGATGAGGTTGAGAGGAAGGTCATTCGCGGTCGGGATTGGCTCGAAGGGTGCAAACGGGCGCGACGGGGCGAGTGATTTGACACATCGTTTGTCCTACCCTATACTTTGCCCGCACCCCCGAAGCGGACTCCGTCCGCCCGTCGAAGACGGTTCGGGGGCATTCGAGCGGTCAGAGCGCTTGCAAGCCGAGATGGCGGAACTGGCAGACGCGCCGGACTCAAAATCCGGTGGGGTTAACCCCCCGTGTGGGTTCGATTCCCTCTCTCGGCACTGTGCGGCGGCGACCCGCTCCATCGCGCCCATCCGCGCTGAGGTTGTTCCTTCCTCAAGCCGGCTGGGCGTTTGCATTATAGCATTATTCTACGTCTCGCGTGCAGCCATCTGCTCCCACGTCTCGCGCTGTGTCACGACCTCCCACCGGTCACCCTGCACAACCACCTCGGCGGGAAGCGGCTGCTGGTTGTAGCGCGAGGCCATGCTGAAGCCGTAGGCGCCCGCGTCCATCACAGCCACCAGATCGCCCCGCTTCAAGTCGGGCAGGGCGCGGTCACGACCCAGCACGTCTGCGCTCTCACAAATAGGGCCGACCACGTCCGCCGTCAGCGCCGCCGCCGCCGCGCGCACGGGGCGGATGGCGTGATAGGCGTTGTACAGCGACGGCCTCATCAGCGCGTTCATGCCCACGTCGAGCACGAGAAAATTCTTGGCGCTTGTCCGCTTCAGGTGAATCACCTGGCCGACCAGCGCCCCCGCCGCGCCGACGATACTGCGCCCCGGCTCCAACACGATCCGCGCCCGTTGAAGCCCCCCAATCTTCGTAGAATCATTATTCGCACTATCGTAACCCAGGGCCGCGTTCACTGCGCTCGCCCATTCGTGCGGCGTCATCGGCCGCTCGTCGCGGTAAGCGATGCCCAACCCTCCCCCTAAATTGATCAGCGCGAGATCAATACCGTCGTCCTTGAGCCGCAGTGTGAGATCGCGCAGGGACTGCGCGGCGGCCAGTAGGGGCGCAGCCTGCGTAATCTGCGAGCCGATATGACAATGCACGCCGACAATTTTTAAGAATGGCTGGGCGCGCGCCGCCTGATAGAGCAGTCCGGCCTCTGTAATTGGCACGCCGAATTTGGATTGTTTCAGGCCCGTGCTGATGTGCGGGTGTGTCTGCGGGTCAATGTCAGGGTTGACACGGAATGAGATCGGCGCGATCACGCCGCGCGCCCGCGCCACCTCGGCGACCAGTTCCATCTCTTCCGCGCTGTCCACGTTGATACACAGCACGTCGGACGCCAGCGCATACGCGATCTCTTGCGGCGTCTTGCCGTTGCCATTGAACACGATTTGGTGCGGCGGCGTGCCCACCTTCAGCGCGCGCCACAACTCCCCGCCACTGACCACATCCGCGCCCACGCCCAGCGCGACCAGATGCCGCAGCACGGCCAGGTTGGCGTTGGCTTTGTAGGCATAGGCGATCAATGCGTCCGGAAACGCAGACCGATAGGCGCCCGCGCGCCGCCCGATTTCGTCCAGCGAATAGACGTAATACGGTGTGCCGACCTCGCGGGCAATCGCCGCCAGCGGCACCGATTCGCAGTACAGGTCGCCGTCTTGATCGTGAAAGTTCATCGGCGGCTCACCATCTTGGGTTGCATACGGGCTCCTTCGTGTGCGCGATCAGAGCGCTGGGAATGATTGGTCAGAATGGCCACTTGTCTTGCGCGCGCAGTGATTTCTCCAGGTCTTGCTCGATCAGGACTTGCTTGGTCTCCTCGCGGCTTTTGCGCGCGCCGAGCGTGCCTTCGTGGTTGGCGAGCCGCACAGCCATCCGCGCAATCGTCATGACAGCGGCCTTGACATCCACCTCGGCCACCTTATCGAGCGTGTCGGCGGCGGTGTGGCCGAACCCGCGCCCCAATTGCGTGTTTTCTGCGCGCGCCGACATGCAGATGGCCGGAATGCCCTGCATGAAGAACGGGAAGTTGTCCGAGGCAGTCACCACGCGGTCACGCAGGGAGAGCGCATAGCCGAACTCTTTAGCGTAGCCGCGCAGGACGGCTTCAGTGTCCTTGAAGCCGCCGGTCAAAAAGCCATGGGTGGCAACCGGGCCGTACGCGCTGTCCAGATTGATCATCAGCGCAACATTGCCGAGATCGTTCTGGTGTGCCTTCACGTACTCAGCCGAACCCAAGACGCCGAGTTCTTCAGCGTCGAAGGCGATCAGGCGGATCGTGCGTTTCAACTGACCACTCAGCGGCGAGAGGATGCGCGCCAGCTCCAGCACGACCACCGTGCCCGTCGCATCGTCAAGCGCGCCCTGCGAGACATCATGCCCATCGTAATGCGCGCCGATGACAATCGTGTCGTCTTTCTGCCCCCCGAGCCCGCCGACAACACTGCCGACCACATGGCCGCCCTGCCCCGGCCCTGCTTGGTTGCGGATAGTCAACTCAACCTCCAACCGCCCGCGCCTGCACCGGCGAGCCAGCTCCCAGCCATCCTCATAGGACACGCCCACCGCGGGAATCTCGGCGAGCCGCCCCGGCCGCAGGGAGCCGGTCTCGGCCAGCAGGCCCGGCCGGTGATTGACGTAGATGAAGCCAACTGCCCCGGCCGCCACGGCGCGCCCGTACTTCTCGCGGCGGTGGATGCTGGGGCGATTTTCGGGGTTGGCCGTCGTCACCATCGCAATCTTGCCTTGCAGAGGCGAGCCGGAGAGGGGCGCGTCGCCTAGCACACGCGCGAAGTCCTGCTCCGAGCCGATGCCGCAATCTACTATGTCGGCGTGCAGTCGTTCAGCATTGGGCGAATAGACGAGCGAGATCGCCGAGCGCATGACGCGCCCGCCCGGCCCGGCGGACCGAAGTTCACAGTCGCCGCGCGACCAGACAAGGAAATCGAACGCTTCCGTATGCGGCTGATGCAAGCCGTAGC
>JACQEC010000235.1 GCA_016200765.1 Chloroflexota bacterium
CAACGTGTAGAGCCACGCGCCCTGCATCCCCTGCCTGATCTTGGCGATGTATGACGCCCCATCCTCCCACGCATACGCGAGGCCGGTGTAGTGATAGCCGGGCGGGGCGGCCAGATAGCCCCAGAGGTTGGGCGCCATCGCGGCCAGCAAGATCAGCGACGAGACGGCGACGGCCCAGCGCCATTCTGCAAGCGAAATTCTCATGTGCGGAGGAAGTTGAGGGAGAGCGTCTTGGCGCATCCGGCTATGAGTTAGTAGGCTTCGCGGTCCACGCGATAGAGTGTGATCGCGCCTGCGCGGAAGACCGGCTTCAGGAACGGCGCGCCCGTTCCGTCAAAGTCTCCCTGCCCGTACGCGCCGGGGTGGACATAGACAAGCGTGACGCCCTGCTGCCACAGAAAGTCGCGGCGCGCATCGTCGGATGTAGCGCTGTCAAAGAATACCCGCGTCTGCGCGCTCTTGCGCTCCGCTTGGAACGTCTCGTACAAGTGGCCGGCATAGATGCGCGCATCGGTCAGCGCCGGAATCAAGTTGCCAATCTGCGGCGCGGCCAGAACCAGATCGGCGCGGCCGGCGTTCGCCCCCAGCCACTCGATAGCCGCGGCATCGTCTGGCAAGCGCGGGCTGTGTAAGGGGATAACCCGCGCGAGCGCGATGGCGGAAAGCGCCGCCAGCACGATGCCAAAACCCAGACTCATGCGGTCAGAAAAATCCAGCGGGCCGATGATCAGAAGCCCGTTGACCGCCAGCCATACCAGCAGTAGCTGCTCGCCGGCGCTTCGCCGCGCCGCGAAGAGCATCAGGTAATAAAACAAGACGACACCGCCGGGCAGCACGATCAACCCCGCCGCCCGCATGACAGCCGTAGGGGCGAAGCCGCGCGCACGAATCACCGCGTCAACGAACAGGCCCCCGACTATGATCGGGGGCAGGCCACTCGCGCGCGGCTTCGCCCCTTCCACATCCGGCTTCGCCCCGACCGGCGAGTGGTGAGCCTGTCGAACCCGCGCGCGGAGACTCTCAACCACGGCATCGGCCATCAGGATCGCCGCCGTCAAGAAGAACTGAAACGGCAGGGTCAGGCTCAGCGCGAGGCCGGCCAGCGCGGCAGCCAGCAGTGTGCCGGGCCGGTAGGGCGTTTGGCGCGCGCGCAGGTATAGGGTCAGGATCAGGCACTGCAAGGCCACCGCCAGCGGAAAGTGCGGGTTCGCCAGGCTCGCGCCGATGAGCGTCGAGGTCGGCGCGTAGAGGTCGGTCGGGCGGATCACTTGCCACAGCCCGCTGACCACGACCAGCCAGCCCAGCCCCATGCCCAGCAGGGACAGCACAAAGGCGATGTGCCGCTCTTGCCCCGCGGAGAGAGTCTCTGCCAGCAACGCCCACAAGGCCAGCGCCATCAGGATGGTCGTGATCAGGCGCGCGGCGTGGTAGGTGAGGGCGGTCGGCGGGGCGATATGGCCGAGCAGCAGGTAGAAGGGATAGTAAAGCACCGGCTCCTGCGGCTCGTTGGTGAACGGCAGGGTGCGCAGCCACTCGCCGCGCGCGCCGGCCCGCATGGTCGCCAGATAGACGCTGGTGTCTTGCGGGTTATAGAAGGTTTGCAAGAACACTTTATCCGCCGGCGCCAGTGCCATGGCCCCAATATACGGCAGGCTGATCAGCGCCAGCAACAGCACGAGGGTTAAAAGCGCAGAGCGGTCACGGAACATAGTTGTTCTCTAGCGGCTCGGAACGACGCGCCGCGAAAGCGCCAGACGATCAATCACCACTCGGTACACCGTAAGATCATCAACACTGAACGCCTTTTCCAAATAATCGGCCCCGCTCCCGTCAAACGCGCCCATGCCATTCGCGTTGGGCTCGATATAAACCCACGTAATCCCCTGCTGGCGCAGGAAATTGCGCCGCGCCGCATCCGGCTCGGCGGCGCTGAAAAATTCGCGCACCTCGGCGTTCTTGCGCTTGATCTGGAACGTCTCAAATGCATGGCCGGTGTAGACGCGGGCGTCCGTGCTGGCCGGGATCAAGTTGGAGATAGCGGGCGAGGCCAGCACCACATCCTGCACGACGGTATGACTCGCCAACCAGCGCATGGCTTTGGCGTCCTTCTGCGGCAAGTAGTAGGGCAGGTCGCCCGTCTGCCGCGCCACCAACGGCAGGCCAAGCGACAAGGTGAGCGCAGACGGCAGGGCGACGATCAGCACGCCCGCAGGGGCGAAGCGGCGGGCACGAATTACCGCATGAACGAGCAGGCGGGTCGCGCGCCGCTTCGCCCTTACGCCGCGCAGCGCAAACCAGCGCAGTAATAGCGAAAAGCGCAGTGCCGCGATAGCCGAGAGCATGGCTAAAACCGCGCCAAAGCCGAGGCTCATCCGATTGGAGACCCCCAGAGGCGCGGCGATCAAGAGGCTGTTGGACAACAGCCAGGCCAGCAGGAGCCTCTCGCCGGGGCTTTTTGCCGGCGAGCGCCAGATGATGGCCGCGCCCGCCAACGCGAGCAGGAGCAGAGGAGCATACCCTGCGGCGAAATCCAGCGACGAGAGCGTCCCTTCCAGCGGCGGCCTCTGCGCGTACCACTCTGACCAGAACGGCGCGAGAGTGAAGAGCGCGACGTAATAAAGGCCGAAGAGGCCGCCGGGCAACAGGATCAACAAGCCCGCGCGAGCCGCTGGCGTCCACAAGCGGCGTTCCCGCCAGCCTTCGCCCACCATATCAGTCAGGATAATGGCGCCAACAATCAAGAGGTTAAAGGGCAGCACCAGCCCAATGCCGAGAAAGGCGAGCGCCCCCCACCCTATCGCGCCGGCAGGGTAGGGGCGAAGCCGCGCGCGGTAGAGGCGAAGCGGCGCGCGAGTGGCCTGCTCGTTGACGCGCTGATGCGTGCGCGCGGCTTCGCCCGTACCCTGCTCGTTCATGCGGTAATTCGTGCCCGCCGCTTCGCCCCTGCGGGCGTGCAGGTACAGGTATAAGACGACGAACTCCAGAGCGACAGCCAAAGGAAAGTGCGGGTTCACCAGACTCGTCGCCAGCAGGGTTGCGGTCGGCGCGTAGATGTCGGCGGGGCGGATCACCTGCCACAAGCCGCTCACGGCAATCACCCAGCCTAAACCCATGCCGAGCAGCGCCAGCGTGAAGGCCACGCGCCTTCCCGCCGGGTGGGGCAAAATCTCCGCGATCAATGCCCACAGGGCAAAGCCGAGCAATACGGTCATCAGGAGCCGCGTGAGATGATAGGTCAAGAGCGTCGGTGGGGCGATGTGCCCTAGCAGCAGATAGAAGGGGTAATAGAGCGCGGCGGCGTGTGGCTCGTTGGTGAAGGGGAACGTGCGCAGCCACTCGCCGCGCGCGCCCGCGCGCATCGCCGACAGGTATACGCTGGTATCGAGCGAGTTATAGAACGAGCCGAGAAATATCCGGTCAGCTGGCGCGAGCAGAGCCGCTAAACCATAGGGTGCGCTGACCAGAATCAACAGCAATAACAACACAAACAGCGCGGTGCGGTCGCGTAACATCGGTGACGCCTCTACCGCCCAACCGTCAGCGCCGGTATGATGTAGCGATACAGGCAAATCCAGTCCAGCGCAATCAGCGCCGCGCTCAACGCGCCCATCAGCCCCCACTCACTGACCGCGCGCGGGATGCCGCGCCGCGTCAGGTGAGACAGACCACGCGCCGCGAGGCCAATCCACTGCCGCAAGCCCAGCGCCAGTCCGATGGCAATCGCGCCCAACGCGGGAAACAGGTAGCGGCCCTGCGCCTGAAAGAATTCGAGGCTGTAGCCCATCGTCACCGCCAGCACAAATCCGAACCACACCAACAGCAGGATCAATTGCGCGCTCTGGTCGCTGGCGCGGCGGCGGCGAGCCCAAAATCGAAACTTCACGCTCGGAACTTCACGCCGCGAAAGCGCGCGAAAGCGGATGGCGAGCCCCAGCAGGGCAAACACCGAGAAAGCCAACAGCCCGTCATAGATGCGCGCGTCCAGCACCACGCCCATCCAGCCGAACTGCCCCCAGAAGGAACGAAACAGAATGGGGAAGAAAACCGTCGCGGCGGTCAGGTAGTCGCCATAGAGGGCGATGGTGGTCGGCTGGCCGGCCACGACCGCGCGATGACGGCTCAGCGCGAGCCAATCCGTCGGGCCGTAGATCAGCGCGTTGCGCGCAAACCAGAGCATCCCCAGAAAGAAGGCAAGGCCCAAGGGCAGGGCGATGAGGGACAGCA
>JACQEC010000008.1 GCA_016200765.1 Chloroflexota bacterium
GTCGCCAGATTGAGCGTGAGCGTGGCGGGCAGGCGCTCCGCAATCTTATCCATCACCGGGCGCTGGTCAATAAAGGAGCGGCCAAAGTCGCCCTGCGCCACGTGCGCCAGCCACTTCACATACTGGATATGAATCGGCTCCGTCAGGCCATACGATTCGTTGATGCGATCCAGGTCGGCCTGCCTGATGCGCGGGTCTTCGAGAAACATGGCCGGGCCGCCGGGCGCGAGCCGCATCAGCGTGAACGCCAGCATCGAGATCGTCCACAGCAACACGACCGACTGCAATACGCGGCGGACGACGTAGCGGGTGGTGCCCGTCATCTGACCCTCGGCGGCGTGCCCTTCGGCAGGCTCAGGGCAGGCTCCTTCGACAAGCTCACGGCGATGGGGCGCATCAACGCGTAACGCGCTTCAGCGTTCATGCGTTACGCGTTGAGGCGTTTCCGGCGCTACTTCGGTTTGCTCAGAATAAACCACTTCTGGAAGTCGTAGCCGATGCCCCGGCGCGTGGCGGTGTTCGGCGTGACCTGCTTGTTCAGGAAGTCCCAGCCGGTCGAGTAGACGAGGAAGATGTACGGCGAATCTTCGGCCAGAATCTTCTGAATCTGCTGGTAGATCACCTTGCGCTTGCTGGTGTCAAACTCGTTCTCGCCCTGCAACCACAGGTCTTCCAGTTTCTTGTTGACGTAGGCGACGCTGTTCAGGTCGGGAATGGAGGCCTCGGTCCAGATGTCCTTGATGCCCGACGGCTCGATGCCGACGCTCCAGCCCAGGATGTCGAGGTCCCAGTCGTACGGCTCCTTCTTCAGCGCGTTCAGGAACGCGCCCCACTCCAACGCGACGATCTCCACGTCAATGCCGAGCTGTTTGTACTGCTCCTGCGCGATGACGGCGGTCTTTTCGCGCGCCGGGCTGGGCGTGTTGTGCATCAGTTTGAGCTTGAGCGGTTTGCCGTCCTTGCCGAGCCGCTTGCCGTTGGCGTCCAGTTTGTAACCGGCCTTGTCGAGCGTCTCCTTGGCCTTGTCCATGTTGTAGTCATATTTCGGCACGTCGGGGTTATAGACCCACGAGGTCGGCGGGAAGGTCGAGTAGGTTGGCTTGCTCAGGTTGTTAAAGACCTTCTGCGAAATCAGGTCGCGCGGGATGGCATACGAGAGCGCGTGGCGAAACTCCACATCGTTGTTGGGCGCGTGGCGCAGGTTAAAGCCGATGTAGGACCACGAGGCCGCGGCCGGCTCCCACTCGTATAGCTTCAGGTTGTCGCTGGCTTTGGCCTTCTCGAAGTCGGTGGAAGCGATGGAGGCCGCGTCCACCTCGCCGCCGAGCAGCATTTGCAGGGAGACGGAGGTGTTGGGCACGATGCGGTAGGTGACCGATTCAATGTTGGTCGAGCCGCGGAAGTAACCGTCGTTGCGCGTGAAGGTCGCGTGGTCGTCGCGCTTCCATTCCTTGAGGCTGAACATGCCGCTGACGACGGAGGGCTGGAGGATTTCCGGGTTCGTCTTGGGGTCGTTCCAGTCGTACTTCTCCCAGATGTGCTTGGGTAGGGGCGTGATCGCGTCCACCTTGCCCAGCGCCACGGGCAGTGGCTTGGCCTCTTTGATGGCGATTTCCAGCGTCTTGTCGTCCAGCGCCTTATACGAGACGATGTTATCCGCCGGGTCGGCGCGATACGGCCACTTGTTTTCCGGCTTCATGGCCTGCTCGAAGGTCCACTGGTAATCAAAGGCGGTGATCGGCTTGCCGTCGCTCCACTTCATGTCTTGCAGGGTGAAGGTGTAGGTCTTCTTGTCGTCAGAGACTTTCCACGACTTGGCGGCAAACGGTTCCGGCTCAAGCGTTTCGGGGTTATAGCGCCACAGACCGCCGGTGAACATGCGGCTAATATACGCGCTCGAGGCGGTGTCGGTGCTCTTGTAGACGTGCAAGGTCGGGGCATCGCTGGTGTTGGCAATGCGATACTCGCCGCCGCGCGGCGGGACGAAGGCCGTCGGTTGCGGCGGCGGCACCACGGCCGCGGTGGTAGCGGATGGGGCGGTAGCGGCTGGCGCGGGTGTGCTGGCCGGGCCGCAGGCAACGGCCAGCAGTGCCACAATGGCCAGAGCAAGCCCAAGCAGGCGTCTCATCATATGCTCCTCCTAGTCGGCTAGATGCAAGGGATTGAGATCAAACGTACCGGTTGCAATAAGCGAGCGGGTGGGCTTTGGATGGAAGCGCCTCCTGACTGCCAACAACTACGAGTGAAAACGGCCGGATGGTATCAGCGTGACCGCGAGGTGCAAGTGGAATGTGGGCGCTATTGTAACAAAGGATAAGCCGGGCGTCAATACGCTCGCGCCGAAGCACCGCAGGCGGTTAGAAACCGCCTGCTATGAATAGAAAACCCGCTGAAGCGGGTTGAGATCTGTTCGCTAACCGCTTATCGTCACGAGCAACCGGTTATCACCCAGAATCGTCTGAGACGTGAGATGATCTGCGCTAAGGGCGAAGCCACGGCCAGCCATCCGGTTGCCAAACAGCGTGAGGTGTGGCTGTTGCTCTGCCCCGACGAATCTGCGCTATACCCGCGCCGAAGGGTCAGGGCTCCTCAAAAGTCGTAGTGCGGCGTATGATTGAGCAACCAGCATGGTGAGCCTTGCATCCTGAACTTGTCGAAGGATGTCGAATCATGCGGCGCGAATCAAGCGGGATAGCGGGCAAGCACCGCACGGCTTGTCAAGAGACTTTTGAGGAGCCCTACCGAAGGGTATAACGCCGATTCGTAAGGGCGAAGCAATGGCCACGCCTCAACCCCCGGTCGCCGCCGTCGCTCCCCTCTCCCATACTTGGGAGAGGGGTTGGGGGTGAGGCTTGGCCGCGACGAGAATCCAATTACCGGTAGGTGGTCGGCCCGCCGCGCGCCGCGGTGTCGGAGGAGGTGCTCAACACCGGGTCGGCGGCGACGCGGTTCACGCCACTGCGCGGCGTGAGGCCGCCCACCACCGAGTAGAGCGCCTCGTCAAAGGTGCCGCCAGTGGGCGCGTTGGCGTTGGCAAACGCCGGATGCGCTGTGCCGCCTGCGAATGAGGTGGATACATAGTCACCGACCATGCGCCCCTGCGTGGTGTTCGCCAGCCACGAGAGCGTCATTGGCCCGGCCAGTGTCTGCTTGGCGCTCCACGTCGCGCCGCCGTCGGTGGACGACACAAAGCCCACATAGAGTTGGCAGGTGGACGCACTGCAGTTAGCGGCCGGGTAGTAATAGTACGTCAGCCCAAGGTGCGCGCTGCCGCCGGAGGTGTTCCGATCCACGCCAATACCGGGGATGAAGTGATCAACGCTGCTGCCGATGGTGTCAATCGGGATGCGCGTGACCGCCGTCCACGTGCTGCCGGTCGTGGAGGTGGTCATCACGATGTCGTTGGCTGAACAGCCCGACTCGAAGCGGCAGTCCTGCCAGACAAGGTAAATCTTGCCGGAGGCGTCAATCTCTGCCGAAGGCAGGCCGCCGGAGCGCAGGCCGCCCGCCACACCGTGCTCGCTGACGGTGGCGATCTTCTTGGTGCGGCCCCACGTCGAGCCGCCATTGGTGGAGTTATAGACCACGACGTTGCCCAGGGTGTCGTCCGCGGGCACAATCACGGCGCCGTTGGGCCGCGCGAGCGGCTGTGCGCCGATGCCGCTGGCGTTGTTGCCGGTAGCCTTGGCCGCGCCCCACGTCAGCCCGCCATCGGTCGAGGTGCTGTTCAGCAGGCGATTGCCGTTGCCGAAGTTGTCCCACGTCACGTAGCAGTTGCCGTAGAAGGGGCTGGCTGGGCCGTTGTCGCAAGCGATCCAGTTCTTGTCATAGTCGGATGAGCCGGTCGCCAGCGAGACGTTGATCGGGTTGCCCCACGTCAGCCCGCCGTCGGTGGAGCGATTGACGACGACCGCCGCGCCCTTGACCGGCTCGGTCAGCGGCAGGGAGTTAATCAGCCAGACGTTGTGCTTGGCGTCATAGGCTACGGACGGGTCGCTGACGCGAGCGTAGATGCCGCCGGCGTAAATCGTGATCCCCGGCAGGAAACCGTTCGTCCAGGTCGCGCCGGCGTCGGTCGAGGTGGCCCAGCCGATGTTGGACGAGCCGCCATCGGTGAAGCGGCCCACCTGCGTCACCATGACGACGGTGGAGCCATACGAGAAAGAGTCAGGCTCCACCTCGGTCTGGTGCTGGCTGCTGGTGTTGGTGTAGGGGTCGGTGCTCAATTTGATGAGGGTTGCCGCGCTGGCCGTCATCGTCCATGACAGGGCCAAGAGCAACGCGGCGGTCACGGCAAGCGAGCGGCGAGTCAGTTGAAACATCTGTGCCTCCTGATGGTCAAAGAGACAGGAGGCCGCTTTGCAACGGCCTCCTGTGTTCTCAAATATGTCATGAATCGTAGCGGCGCACGTCGCGCGCTATGTTGTACAGCGCCCTAATTAGCCGTTGCCGGCGTGGTAGAGGCTGGATAATCCGACTGGGTGCTCAAGACCGGGTCGTTGGCAACGCGATAAGCATTGCCGCCGCGCGGCGTCAAGCCGCCGACCACCGAGTAGAGCGCCTGATCAAAGGTGCTGCCGGTGGGCGCGTTGGCGTTCGAGAACGCCGGGTGCGCCAGCCCGTTAGCCGTGTACGAGGTCGAGACGTAGTCGCCGACCATGCGCCCCTGGCTGGTGTTCACAATCCACGAAGTCTGCATCGGCCCGGCCACCGTGACCGGCGCCGACCACGTCGTGCCGCCATCGGTCGAGGCCGAATAGCCGACATTCAACTGGCACGATGAGCCGCAGTTTGCGACCGGGTAGTAGTAGTACGTTACCGCGAGGTGCGCGCTCGTGCCGGACGTATTGCGGTCTACCGCAAGGCCGGCGATGAAGTGATCCACACCACTGCCTACCCCATCGAGCGGGATGCGCGTGACCGCCGTCCACGTGCTGCCGGTCGTGGAGGTGGTCATTACGATGTCGTTGGCCGAACAGCCAGACTCGAAGCGGCAGTCGTGCCACGCGACATAAGTCTTGCCGGAGGCGTCCATTTCAGCCGTGACGAGCGAGGGTGCGCGCATACTGCCCGCCACGCCGTGCACGCTGATATTGGTAATCTTCTTCGTGCGGCTCCAGGTGCTGCCGCCATTGGTGGAGTTAAAGACCATCACGTTGGCTTCAGAGGCGTCGTCAATCGGCACGATCACGGCGCCGTTGGGGCGCGACAGCATTTGGCCGCCGAGACCGGTGTTGCCACTGCCGGCCTTCTTGACCGGGCCCCAGGTCAGGCCGCCGTCGGTGGAGGTGCTCATGTTGATCTGGTTGCCGAGGCTGTTGTTGTCCCACTCGACGTAGCAGTTGCCGTAGAAGAGGCTGGTCGCATTGTTATCGCACGCGCCCCACGTCTTGTCGAAGAAGGTGGAGCCGCTGGCGATGGCGACGGTGACCAGGTTGCCCCACGTCAAGCCGCCGTCGGTCGAGCGATTAACACCCGCCGCCGCGCCCCGCACGGATGGGCTGGAGTCAATCGGCAGCGAGATGATCAGCCAGACGTTGTGCTTGGCGTCGTAGGCCACGGCCGGGTCGCTGACGCGGTCGTAGATGCCGCCGGCATAGACGGTGATGCCGTTCAGGAAGCCGTTGGTCCAGGTCGCGCCAGCGTCGGTCGAGGTGGCCCAACCGATATTGGACGAGCCGCCGTCAAAAAAGCGGCCCGCCTGCGTCACCATGACAACGGTGGAGCCCCAGGCGAACGAGTCCGGCTCCACTTCGGTTTGATGGGAACTGGAGGTGTTGGTATACGGGTCGGTGCTCAATTTGACAATCGTGACCGCGCTGGCCGTAAGGGTGGACGAAAGCGCAAAGGCCAGCGCAAGCACGACCGCCAGTGAGCGGCGTGTCAATTGCATGATGGTATCTCCTTAAAAAGCATCGGGTTAGGCAAACGGGTTTAAGCGGCGAGCGGGAATGGTCAGGGTCGTTGTTATTTTTTATCCTCCTGTTCTCCCGCCTTTGGCAGGCGCCGGCGAAGAGAGTTTGGGCTGCCGTAATCGAGGGAAGGGGAATGCAACCTGCGCGTCGCGCAGGTTGCGCTCAATTGCCATCATTATACATCCGCCGGTGATAGTTGGGCAAGTTGCGCGCGGGGCGGGTATAGCGCAGAAACGTCGGAGAGGTGAGGAGGTTGGGCGTGAACGCGTAACGCTCAGCGGGTGCTGGCGCCCGTCCAGCCCGCGCGCCCCGACGGCGACTCAGCCAGCGGTTAGGCAGGCGGTTAGTTGCAATTTAACAAATTAATCTACCGACAAACCGACATAGCGCAGCAGGGCTGGGGAGCCGTGGGCGAACTGGTCAAGGAAGGCGCACACCTGTTGACGCAGGCTCTCCAAGTCCGCGGCA
>JACQEC010000009.1 GCA_016200765.1 Chloroflexota bacterium
GCCCGCCAGCAGGCGGCGCAGTACCGTGATGGACTCGCGCATCGCGGCGAGTGGTCGCTCCTGCGGGATGCCAATCCAGCCCAGAAAATCCGTCGCGCCCGCGCCCAGCCCCAGATTGAAGCGCCCGTTCGACAGTTCATCGAGCGTTGCCGCGCCCATCGCAATCTCGGCGGGGTTGGCGGTGTAGGGGTTGACGATGCAGGTGCCGATCTCGATGCGCTGCGTGGCCTGCGCCACAGCGGCGAGGATCACCCAGACATTGCGCAGGAACAGGTCGTGGCTGACCCAGAACTGGGCGAAGCCGTAACGCTCTGCCGCCTGCGCCAGTGCGATATAGCGCGCGATGGGCAGGTCGTTGTTGAGGCGCAGGCTGAACTTCATGCGATGACCGCGTCTATCTCAATCTCTACGAGCGCGTCGGCGGGCACCAGCGAACTGACGACCACCAGCGTGTTCGCCGGCCGGATGTCTTTGAACACCTCGCCGTGCGCCCGCGCCGCCGGCTCCCAGTCGTCGTAGCGCGTCACGTAGATGCGTGTGCGCGTAACATCCTCAAAGCGCGCGCCGGCTTCCGCCAGCACACGCTGGATTTTCTGCAAGATATAGACCGCCTGCCCGTAAGCGTCGCCTACGCTGACCGTCTGCCCCTGTTCATCGTTGGCGGTCGTGCCAGAGATGGTGAGCGCCGTCCCAATGCGCACCGCGCGCGAGTAGCCGGCGATGCGCGCCCAGTGGGAGGTCGAGGGGATAAGCTGGCGGTCGCTCATGGCTCGCGCCCAAACCGCTCGAAGATTGTGGCAAAATACTTGATGCCGGCGATGTAGTCCTCCACGCGCACGTTTTCGTTGGGCGCGTGAATGTTCATGCCCGCGTAACCGATGCCGGCCGGCATGACGGTGGGAATCCCCAGCTTTTCGCCCAGCGGGTACATCGGCCCACTGCCCGCCACCATCGGCACGACCGCCGGCGCCACGCCCCACACGTCGCTGGCGGCCTCCACGCAGACTTTGGCGAACGGCGAATCCATCGGTGTGCGCGAAGGGTGCTCGCCGCCCAGCAATTCAATCTTGACATCTCGGAAGCCGTGCGCGTCCAGATGCGTGCGCAGCAGTCTCGCCACCTTCGCCGGGTCTTGATCCGGCACAAGGCGGAAGTCCACCTTCGCGAACGCTTCTTTGGGCAGTACGGTCTTGAGGCCGGAGCCTTGATAGCCGCCCCAGATGCCGCAAATGGTGCAGGTCGGCTGGAAGGTCAGCCGCTCCTGCAAGGGCGCGCCCTGCAAGTTGAGCAGGTAATTCTTGAAGCCCCACAGTTTCTTCATCCGGTTCGCCGATGACTTGATCTTTTTCAGCGCGGCGTGGTCGGACGGGCTGGGGCGGCGCACGTCGTCGTAAAATCCTTTGATGCGCACGCGCTCGTTCTGGTCTTTCAGCGTGCCGAGCGCCCACGTCAGCCGCCAGGCGGCATTCGGGATAATCGCCGCCAGCGCCGAGTGCAGGTCGGTGTTCGCGCTCTGCACGCTCAATTGAAAGTAGGCGATGCCTTTGACGCCCAGCGCGATTTCGGGGATTTCGTTGGCGTTCTTGCCACCGCCTTCCCACAAGCAGGCATCGGCTTTCAGACGCTTCTGGTGTTCGCGGGCAAAGTGTTCGAGGTTGGGCGAGCCGATCTCCTCCTCGCCCTCGACCACAAACTTGAGGTTGGCGCCCACCTGACCGCGCACGTGTTGGATCGCGTCAATCGCGCACACGCGCGCCACAAAGTCGCCCTTGTCGTCGCCGATGCCGCGCCCGAAGATTTTGCCGTCGGCGATCTCCGCGCCCCACGGGTCGTGATGCCATAACTCAAGCGGCTCCGCCGGCTGGACGTCGTAATGGTTATAGATGGAAAGCGTGCGCGCCGCGCCGGTGTTCAATTCGCCAAAAACGACCGGTTGGCCGCGCGTCTCAAGCCGTTCGACCTGCGCGCCGACCGATGCGAGCATCGCCATGACGATGCCGCTGGCCTCCTGCACACCCACGCCCTGCGCGGCGACTGACGACTGCCGCACCAACTGCTGCGCCCGGGCGATGTACTCCTCGCGGTGCTGTTCAATGTACTGGTAGATGTCTTGCATCAAGTCTCCTTGTCTTATTGATGAAGCGTGAACTGAGTTCACGCTTCACTCAGAAAGTCCAGCATGGCATCCTTGAATCGCGGGTCGCCGACGACCGTGAGATGGTTGCGATCGGGGATCGTGACCAGCCGCGCGCCGCCGATAGCCTCGGCCAGATTTCGTGTGCCGCTGACCACCTCATCCTGCTCGCCGGCCACAATCAACACGGGCCGATCTATGCGCCGGACGCGCTCGGGCTCACTCGGCCAGCCCGGGCGGCGCATGACTGCGGCCAGCACGCGCAGGTCGTTGTTGGTTCGTTCGGCAAACTGGCGGAACTGCCGCGCCAGCGGGTCGGCGATAGATTGCGGTGTCGTGGTTTCGAGCGCATCGGCAATCTGCGCGGCGTTGCGCGTTTCGGCGCGGCCGTTGAGCGCGCCATCGCCCACGCCGCCGACGACCGCGCGGCGGAAGCGCCCGCCGTGATAGATGAGCAGATAGAGGGAAAGGTTGCCGCCCATCGAGTAACCCATCAGGTCGGGCTGTACCAAAGCCAGATGATCCATCAAGTTCAGCACATCGCCCGCCATCAGCGGCGTGCGGTAATCCTGCGGGTCATACGATTTCTGACTCTCGCCGTGGCCGCGCACGTCCAGACCGATAACCTGAAAGCCGTGCCGGGTCAGAAACTCAACCCAGCCCGGCGCGACCCAGTTCCGCGCGTAGGAACTCGAGAAACCGTGGATGAGCACGACCGGCTGGCCGGCCCCGCTCACCTCGTAGTGGATAGATACGCCGTCAGAATTGAAGAATGGCATCATTAGTCTCGGAGGAGTCTATGGCAGACGCTTTTCGCAAAGCAAAGTGGCCTGCTCGCTGAAGCCGTCCTCGCGGTACAGCCGGCGCGCGGCATCATTCTCGGGCCGCACAAGCAGTCGCACGCCGGCCAGTCCGCGCTCGCGCGCGAGCGCCTTGATGCGCTGGAGTAAGGCGCGAGCCACACCACGCCGCCGGAAAGCACGGAGCACATATAGCTCATCCACGAACAAGAACCCTGTGCGAGCGTCGGCTTTCGGAACGTGCGCGACCGCCGCGTAGCCGGCCGGCGTTCCGGCGACGCGCGCCATGAGCATCGAGCAGGAATCCGACCGCGTGAAGTCGTAGCGAGCCAGCGCGATCATCACACCGCGGCCAGCGTCCGGGTTGGGCGGGGACTCTTCGCCTCCGATGGCGTTCATGAGAGCGATGAAGGCGGAAAGGTCGGTGGGGCCGACCGGGGTGATGGTCGTCTGCATCACAGCGTCTTGACCATCTCCAAAATCATCTTCTCGACCGGGAAGCCGAGCGCGCGAAACATCGCGGCGGCGCGGCTATCTTCCGGCTCCAACCCCAGCCGCAGAGCGTCCGCACCCGCTTCGCGAGCCGCCGCGATGCACAGCGCGCGCAGGTCATCCGGCGCGGCCTCCGCCGCCAGCGCGACGTGTTGAACGTTCAGCAGGTGGCTGTTGCGCGTTCGGTTGCACAATAGAAACACGACCTCGCGCCCACCGCGGCGAAGCGTCCACGCGCGCGCGCCCTTCTGGCACAACAGCGACTGCAACTCTCGCTCCCAGCAGGGCGTGGCCGCGTAATGCGGGTCGTACCAGCGCAACAGGGGCGTGGCATCCAGCGACCACTCGACCGGCGCGAGCACGGCCTCCACGCCGGCTGGCAGTGACGGATCATTCCAGCCCAGCGCGGCCAGCGACGCCCGGAAGCACGGGATGCGTCGCGTGTATCGGAAGCCAATCTTCTCATAAACGTGACGGGCGCTCGGGTTATCCTCGCGCACATCCAGCGCCACACTGCACAAGCCCAGCCGCTTCGCGTTTTCCAGACAGCGGTTCATCAACGCCTGCCCCAATTTCCGTTTCTGGTAACGCGGCGCCACCGCCAGATCGCCGACCCAACCGCGCTCGCCGCGCACCGCAAACATGGCCAGACCGGCGATCCACCGCTCGGCATCCAGCGCGACAAACGACTGCGCGAGGTCTATCTGCGTTTGGCTGATGTATTCGGCGTAACCCTCCGGCGTATCGTCGTCGTCGGGGTAGACGGCGCGAATCGCATGGGTGATTTCTTCAAGGGGGACCGTGAGCGCGGTAGTAATTGAGAACGAGGCCGCTGATAGGGCCGCTTGCCGACTGCTTGGGAAGGTCACGAGACAAAGTATAACCGTCTTGCTCCGAGGTGTCAACGCACTATCGCGTCAAAAGTGAAGGTTTTGCTGTGGGTCATGGGATCACTCGGCGGGAACCGTAGTGCACGATGCGCCTGATACAGACCTGGCGACCTGACGCGTGGCTAGAAAAAAACTGTCCACCGCGCGTGAATCGAGTAAGTTGAAGTTTGCCCCAATCACTTTACTCAGCAGACACGCGCGATGGACACCTGCACATCCCACTGATGCGCCCGACAGGATTTGAACCTGTGGCCTTTGGGTCCGCAACCCAACGCTCTATCCGCTGAGCTACGGGCGCATTCGCAAACCCTATTATAAGCGCGCTAACACAATTGTCAAAACGCGAGCGCCGTAGAAGTACGGCGCAGATTTGTAGGGGCGAAGCAACAGCCTCGGCTCGCGCTGTCATGCAACAAGAAGACTTGGCCGTGGCTTCGCCCGTCCCCGCAACGGCCACACCTCAACCCCTGGTCGCCGTCGTTGCGCGCTGTTTCTCCCCCGCTTTCGCGGCGTGAAGTTCCGATCTCCCATACTTGGGAGAGGGGCCGGGGGTGAGGCCCGCACCGCTGGCCCTCCCGACAGATGGCTTGAATCCATGACACAGGCTTCGGCGGTCGTGTGATACCGCGTCAGCATCGCGCGCCTAAAGATGGTATAATGCTTGCCAACGCTCACCGCAGAAACTTGGCGCTGGATCAAGCGCTGTGGATAGATAAATGGAAGCAGACAGGAAGGCGCGGGCTGAGTTAGCGCAGGCACTGCGCAAGGCGCGTGCCCAACACGTTGAACTGTTAAAGAAGGTCCAGAAGGCGCGAACCAAGTTCGAGAAACGTCAGCACAAACTGGGGGTGCTCGAAGCCGAAATCGCCGATTTGATGCGCCGCACCTTCGAACCCCAGCGCTTGCCGGCGGGACAGATCGCGCCACGCCACGACAATCAGCGCCCCGCGCGCTTGATCTACAATCCACGCGTGGCGGGCGGCAGTGCTGGCGCCCACCGCCTTCAGCGGATGGTCGAACGACTGCAAGCGCACGGCATCGCCGTTGACTTGAGCGGGCAGACTGGCGGCAAGACCACGCGCGAGTCCGCGGCGGAAGCCGCCGAGAATGGCGAGTACCTCGTGATCGTGGTCGGTGGCGAC
>JACQEC010000219.1 GCA_016200765.1 Chloroflexota bacterium
AGATCGTGTGGCTTCAGCGCGTGGAGCGGGAGCATGAGAACTTTCGAGCGGCGCTGGGGTGGGCGCTGGAGCAGGCTGAGGTGGAGTCGGGCTTGCGGCTATGTGTGGCGGTGGCCCGGTTTTGGGATGTGCGCGGGCATGTGAGCGAAGGGCGGCAGTGGCTGGCGCAGGCGTTGGCGGCGGGCCGCGGGCGGTTGACGCCAAGTGCATCGGCAGATGAGCGGGGATGCTATGGCGGCGCGCTGAATTGGGCGGGCGAGTTTGCTCGGAAGCAAGGCGGCTATGGTACGGCGCGGGCGCTCTTTGCCGAGAGCCTGACGCTGTTCCGCGAGGTGGGCGATAAGCGGGGCGCCGCCAACTCACTCAACAGCCTGGGGCTAGTGGCTCAGAATCAAGGCGACTACGGTGCGGCGCGGGCGCTCTCTACCGAGAGCCTGATGCTGCGGCGCGAGTTGGGCGACCAGCGGGGCATGGCCGGCTCGCTCAACACCTTGGGACTTGTGGCGGCGAATCAAGGCGACTATGGTACGGCGCAGGCGCTCTATGCCGAGAGCCTCGCGCTATACCGCGCGTTGGGCGACAAGCGGGGCATGACCAATTCGCTCAACAACTTGGGGATAATGGCAGAGAATCAGGGCGACGACGGTACGGCGCGGGCGCTCCACACCGAGAGCCTGGCGCTGCGACGTGAATTGGGCGACAAGTTGGGCATGGCCAATTCGCTCAACAACTTGGGGAATATGGCTGCGACCCAAGGCGACTACGCGGCGGCGCGGGCGCTCTATGCCGAGAGTCTGACGCTCAGTCGGGAGTTGGGCGACAAGTCAGGCATGGCCACCTCGCTCCACAACCTGGGAACTATGGCAGTGAATCAACGCGACGATGGTACAGCGCGGGCGCTGTATGCCGAGAGCCTGACGCTGTTCCGCGAGGTGGGCAACAGGAAGGGCATTGCACACAATCTGGTTGGGTGGGCGAGCCTGGCGCTCACGCGGCAACAGCCGCAACGGGCTGCGACGCTATCCGGCGCGGTCACGGCCTTGCTGGCAGTCACCAGTGCGCGCCTTGATGGTGTTGAACGGACGATGCATGATAACACCATTGCCGCCCTGCGTGCCCAACTCGATGAAGCGGCGTTCAACGCGGCGTGGGGGGAAGGGCACGCGCTGACTCTGGAGCAAGCGATTGAGTACGCGCTGGCAGAGGCTGGCGCGTAAAACGTAGATTCCGATTACTTCACAGACGAGGCATAGCCATGTTCACCATCACCAACTACAACCACGACTCCCTCATGGTCGCCGATGTCGAGCGGTCGGCGGCGTTTTACCGCGACGTGCTCGGCATGAGGGAAGTGCCGCGCCCGGCCACCTTCGACTTCGCCGGTAAGTGGTTTCGTTGCGGCACCGCCGAGATACACCTCATCGGGGCCAGCGGCGCGCCGCAAGCGCCGGGCGACCTGCCCAACGCCGAGCCGCACCGCGCCCGCGCGCGCCATATCGCGTTTGAGATCGCGGATATGGACGAGACCGTGCGGCATTTGCAGGCGCAAGGCATCCCGATTGTGGCCGGCCCGCGCCCGCGCGGCGACGGGCCCGTGCAGGTGTATGTCTGCGATCCGGACGGGCACCTGATTGAACTATGCACGCGCGCGGCTACGGCTGGCTGAAGCGGCTCACGCCTTGCGGTTGCGGTAGAGCGACGGGTCCACCACGCCCGCCATCGCGTCCGTGTCGAGCGCGCGGCCCAGAAATTGCTGGATGCTCCGCGCCTGCGCGAGCGGGTCGGCGAGCATCTCGTTGTAGCTGACGTACAGCACGCGGATGTTCGGCTGTTTGGCGAGCCACGCCTCGACCTGTTTGAGATGCTGTTGGAAGAGGACGCCCAGACTGGCGGATTTGGCCGCGTCCACCGGCTTGCCCTGCCGCACCAGCATCTCGTTCTGCGAGGCGAGCACCTCCTCCATGCGGCGGCGCATGAAGACCACATCGTAGCGATAGCGCGGCGGCAACTGCAGGAGGAGCGCCGCAACCATCTTGACGACCCGCCCCTTCGCGTCTTCGAGCCACGCCTGATCGGTCGCGATCTGCTTCACGCGCTCAAACTCGTAGTAGCCCTTCGGGTTGTCCTCGTCGGCCACGCGGATATTGTCAATCAACGTCGGGATGCCGCCCGCCTCCAGCATTTTCATCGCCATGGATGTGCCGGAACGGGGTAGGCCGGAAACAATCGTGATTGGTTCGGGGTCTGCCATGCTGAAACCTCCACCCTGCGGTTTGGATTGCCCATTTATCATACCACAAGGCGCGCCCCACTCCTCCAGAGCGCAGGTCGGCGAGGAGGGCGCGGCAAACAAAGCCCCCGTCTGACCTTGACGGGGGGTTGCGCGCTCAACATCAGACAGGGGCTTCGTTTAGTATGGCAACTGGCTCAACGTCTTGACGAGGTCGTCAATCGTGCCCGATTCGTCAGACTCGCGCAGGCACTGCGTGGCGTAGTCGCGCACCAGCAAGAGGCTGACCTGATAGGCGGCGGCGCGCACGGCGTTGAGCTGGTTCAGGATGTCGCGGCAGTTGCGCCCCTCCTCCACCATGCGCTGAACGCCGCGCACCTGTCCTTCAATGCGCTTCAGCCGGTCGCTCAAGTCGGCGACGGCTTCCGCCGAGAAGACTTCGTTGGCGCTCACCTCCTGCGCTGGCGCGGGCTTGGGAGCCAGCGTGACTTTTGTCCGGCTCATCTTAGTTGGATGAAACCGTCACCATCGCCTTTTCCAGTTTGTTCTTCAGCACATCTTTGCGCACCGCGCCGACGACGCGATCAACCTCTTTGCCGTTCCTGAAGAAGATCAGCGTCGGGATGCCCATGACCCCATAGCGGCTGGCCCACAGCGGGTTGTCGTCAGTGTTGACCTTGGCGACGAGCGCGCGGCCATCGTAATCGCGCGCGAGTTCCTCGACCGACGGGGCGATCAGCTTACAGGGCCCGCACCACGGCGCCCAGAAATCAACCAGCACCGGCTTATCCGACTTCAAGACCGTGGTCTCGAACGCATCGTCTGAAACGTGAACAGGTGAACTCATCAGTTCCTCCACAGAAGTATATACCCCTACGGGGTATCTGTATAGATTATACATCAGCCGCCGCGCGCTGTCAAGCGCCTAGCGCGCCAGCGTGGTAATCGCCTTGTCGGCGGCCTCGGCGGGGGTCAGGTTGTTCGCCAGCACGTCCACAATCGCCGTCTGCAAAACGATGTCCAGCGTATCGCCGGCCGCGGTGACCGGCCGGTTGACGGCGATGAGCAGAAGGGGGTTGATGAAGTCGCGGTAGGCGGCATCGCTCGACCAGAGGTTGAGCGCGCTTCGCCGCACCGGCAGGCGGCTGGCCGCGCGGTTCCACGCCGCGTTGTTGTCGGCTGTGAGCATCCACTCGATAAAGCGCTCGGCGACCACGCGCCGCGCCGGGTCCTGCGTGGCGATGGCATAACCCCAACTGCGGCTGATGGTGGTCAGATTGCCACTGCGCGTCGGGATGGGCGCGTAGGCCGCGTTCTTGAGTTGGGCGCGGTCGCGCAAGTAGTCGCGGGTGCTGACGTCGGCCAGCGAGGCTTTGGCGGTCAGGTAGAGCCGCCAGGTTTCATCGGCGGTCTTGGTGCCGGCCACATTCGGCACGATCACACCGCGAGCCAGACCGTTGCGATAAAACTCCAGCGCGTCGCGCAGGGGCACACGGTCCAGCGCCGGCTTGCCGCGCGCGTCGCTGAAATGCCCGCCCAGCGCCACATATTGCGCCAGAAACGAATCGTTGACCAGCGCGTTCTCCCCTCCGGCGGCGAAGGCATAGCGAGCGGTGCTGGAAATGAGCGCGCTCCATGTCAGCGGCGGCGACTGGATTTGCGCGCTGTCATAGACCCCGTGCAACACGTCCGCCGTGAAGGGAATCGCCAACAGCCGCCCGTCCACCTGACCGGCCTGCCGCGCGAACGGGTACAGGTCGTTGAGCAGAGCCGGAGAAAACTGGCTGTCAAAAGACTGCAACAGGCTCTCGCGCGACAGGCGCGGCAGTTCGCGCAGGTCAAGCGCGACGACATCGGGTAAGGCCTGCGGCAACGCGGCCTGCGTGGTGAGCAGCAGGTCCACGATGCCGCCCTTGCCGTAAGGCTTCTTGGGAACTATGCTGACGCGCGCGTTAGAGTAGGTCGCGTTGAAGGCCGCCAACTGGGTGGCGAGGATTTGACTGCCGCTCGCGCTCGGCGCCTGCGCGAATTCGTCGCTCATCCAGACGACCACGTTCAGCGGCCCCGGCGTGGCCGAGCTGGCCGCCGGAGTCGGCGCAAGGGTCTGGCGCGGCGTGGGCACGGCGACGGTCGTTTCCGGCAGAGGGTTGGCTGGCGGCGTGGGGTTCGCGCTCACCTCACAGGCGGCCAGCGTCAACAGGCACAGCGCCAGCGCGCACAGGCGGAGCAGGATGCGGTTCAAACGCGGCGCGGCGGCATCGAGGCGGGCGTTCATACCAGCCCCCGCATGGGTTCTCGGCGGTCGTCAGCGCGCCGCGCGAGGAACAGGCCCCAGCGCTGTTCACCCCGGCGGGCGCGCGCGATTTTGCTCTGCCACGAGCGCTGGAGTTCGGCAAGCGTTGACGCGCTGAAGTGGAGGGATGGCAAGCGCGCCTGTTCCGTTTCAAGAATCTGGATGAACTGCGGCGTCCGGTCTTCGGCGACGATCACGCCGAAGCCCGCCTGCTCCAACAGCCCGCGGTACCCGGCGACCGTGCACAGCGCGTACTGGCGCTGGCGGATGTAGGCGGCAAACTCTGCGCTGGGCCCCGAGCCTGTCGAAGGGTCGCCGCGGCAGTAGTCGGTGAAGAGCAGAAGACCGCCGGGCTTGAGGCAACGCCTGACCGCCTGCATCAGCCGCGCTTTGTCGTGAATGTGCAGGAACACATCACGGCTGTAGACGCGGTCATAAGCCGCCGCGCCGTCGTAGTCCAGCAGGTCGGCTTGCTCAAACGTCACGCGCTCGGCCCCGCACCGCACTTGGGCGAGGGCGATCATGTTCGCGGAGAGGTCTAGGCCATGCACGCAAACGCCATACTGCTCGGCCATATAGAGCGCGCCGCCGCCCAACCCACAGCCGGCGTCGAGCACGCGCATCCCCGGCTCCAGCGCCAGCAGGGCCGCAAACTCGCGCGCGGTATCCAGCCCGCCGGGGCTGATGAAGTTGCGGCCATAGACCGCCTCGTACTTGGCGATTTCGCCCATCGCATACTGGCCCGTATCCACCGACCCTTACCCCCTCCTCCTTACTCCTTACTCGATAGTTGTGAATTTAAGAGTGCGAAATGATTTATCAGGTCGGGACGATGAGACCCTGCTTGGCAAAGAGATGAGCGAAAACAGTTGCGGCATCGTGACCTTGCTGGATCAACTGATGGGTGTGGAGGAGCAACTGC
>JACQEC010000220.1 GCA_016200765.1 Chloroflexota bacterium
TTCTGCGCCCCTTTCGTGGCGTGCATAAGGATCATCTGTCGGGTTACATTGCGATGTGTGAACACAGTGTCAACCTGAAACGCATCACACCCAAGTTCATCGCCGCCTTAGTTCGTTGCAAGTAGTTTAGGGATGAGCCATGATGTTTATGCAGGAGACCAGCAAGCCCCAGAACACGCGGGCGACGCTGGCGCGTTTCTGGAACTACTTCAAGCACCACAAACTGCCGTTGTTGGCGGTGGCCGCGCTGATTCTGCTCGGCACGTATATGCAAGTGCTGGTGCCCGAGTTGACGGGGCAGGCGGTGGACTGCTTCATCACACCCGCCACGCAAAAAGCCTTGAGCGCGGGCGCTAACTTCCCCGGCGCGGTTTCGCGCGCGGCCAGCGCGAACTGCTGGTTCGCCACTTTGGACGCCAACGCCACGAGCGGCGACTTCATCGCCGGGCTGGGCGGGTTGGTGCTGGTGGTGGTCGTCCTGCAGGTGGGGGGCGCGGCGTTGAGCGGCTTGCAGTTCTACCTGATGAACTACGCCGGCCAGAATGTCCTGCGCGAACTGCGCATCGAAATCTTCAAACACATTCACCGCCTCTCGCTCGGCTACTACGGCAAGCACGAGGCCGGAGACGTGATGAGCCGCATCACCAACGACGCCGACACCATCCAGCAGACGCTGGGCTTTCCACTGGTCGGCGTGGTTCAGGGCGTGGTGCTGATTGTCTGGGTCGGCTACAACATGCTCGCCAAGAGCCTGCCCTATGCGTTGGTCAGCCTGACCGTCGTGCCGGTGATGTTCGCGGCCACGCTCTGGTTCAGCGCGCAGGCGCGCAAAGCCTACCGCAACGTGCGCAAGCAGGTTGGCAACGTCAACGCTAACCTGCAAGAGCGCATCTCGTCGGTGCGCGAGGCGCAAGCCTTCAACCGAGAGGACGAGAACATCGCCGAGTTCAGCGCGTCCAACGCCGCCAGCCGCGACGCCAGCATCCGCGCCGTGGCCTACACCAGCGCGCTCTCGCCCGCGCTGGAGGCGCTGGGCTACGTCTCGATTGCGATTGTGGCGGGCGTGGGCGGCATTATCCTGCTCGGCGGCGGCGACCTGTTCGGCACGACGATGTCTATCGGGCTGATCGTGACGTTCATCGCGTACGCCCAGCGCTTTAACCAGCCCATCGCGCAAATCTCGACGATGTGGACGAACATCCAGAGCGCCATCGCGGGCGGCGAGCGCATCTTCGGCCTGCTGGACACCGTGCCGGACTTGCAGGACAAGCCCGGCGCGATGGCGATGCCGCCGATTGAGGGGCGCGTCGAGTTCGCGCACGTCTATGCGGAGTACGAACCCGGTCAGACGGTGTTGAACGACGTGAATCTGGCCGCGGAGCCGGGGCAGACGGTGGCGATTGTCGGGCCGACCGGCGCGGGCAAGACGACGATCATCAACCTCATCCCGCGCTTCTACGACGTGAAGTCGGGCGCGGTCAAGATTGACGGCGTGGACGTGCGCGAGGTGGCCGCGGCCAGCCTGCGCGCGCAGATCGGCATCGTCTTGCAGGACTCGTTCCTGTTCAGCGACACGGTGATGAACAACATCCGCTACGGCCGCGTGGGCGCAACCGACGAGGATGTGATCGCGGCGGCCAAGCTGGCGCGCGCCGACACGTTCATCGAGCGCCTGCCCAACGGCTATCAGACCCTGCTGGGCGAGCGCGGCAGTGGCTTGAGCCAGGGCCAGCGGCAGTTGCTGTCCATCGCGCGCGCGGCGCTGGCGAACCCGCGCATCCTGATCCTGGACGAAGCCA
This sequence comes from Chloroflexota bacterium, assembly GCA_016200765.1. Lineage (GTDB taxonomy): Bacteria > Chloroflexota > Anaerolineae > JACRMK01 > JACRMK01 > JACQEC01. The sequence continues at coordinate 1,800 of JACQEC010000220.1, forward strand.
CCTCGTCGGTGGACACGCGCACCGAGCGGCTGATTCAGAAGGCGCTGGAAGAACTCCTGCATGGGCGCACCTCGTTTGTGATCGCGCACCGCTTGAGCACCATCCGCCACGCCGACCAACTGCTGGTCTTGAAGGACGGCCAGATTGTCGAGCGGGGCAATCACAGCGAACTCCTGCGCGCGCGCGGTCTGTACTACGACCTGTATATGAGTCAGTTCCGCCGCGACATTGACTTCGTGGCCGACGAGGCCGAGACGGCCGCGCTGGAACCGGTCATGGGGGAGTAGGGTCAGGATTTTCACCGCCGAGAGCGCCGAGATTAATTTTAGATTTTAGATTTGAGATTGGCAATCCCCTCAACTTCAGGCGGGGACTTTCAAAAATCTAAAATCTGAAATCAAAAATTGATTCGGCGCTCTCGGCGTGAGGTTGAAATGCGTTAGGACTTCATCTGTTTTTTCAAGGAGAGATTAACACCAATGGCTATTGCACAAGCCCGCACCGCGGCCCCGGCCGCGGTCAGCATGGGCGAAACCCTTAGCAAGCGGCAGATTGTCGTCGTGCTCGGCGGCGTGATGCTCGGCATGTTGCTGGCCGCGCTGGATCAGACGATTGTTGGCACGGCGATGCCGCGCGTCATTACCGAACTGAACGGGCTGGATCACTATGCGTGGGTCTTCACCGCGTACCTGCTCGCTTCGACGGTGGTGGTGCCCATCTACGGCAAACTATCGGATATTTATGGCCGCCGCCTGTTCTTCATCGGCGGCATGGTCTTGTTCCTGTTCGGCTCCGCCCTGTCCGGCGCCAGTCAGGACATGACGCAGTTGATTATCTTCCGCGCCATTCAGGGGCTGGGCGCAGGCGCGCTGATGCCGATTGCGATGGCGCTGATCGGCGACCTCTTCACCCCGGCCGAGCGCGGCAAGTGGCAGGGGTTGATCACGGCAGTCTTCGGGCTGGCCACGATTGTCGGCCCGACCGCCGGAGGCTGGATTACGGACAACTGGGGCTGGCGCTGGGTCTTCTATGTGAACATGCCGCTGGGCGCGCTGGCCATCATCGCCGCCGGACTGACCCTGCCGAAGCACAGCCGCCACCGCGCGCACCAGATTGATTACATCGGCTCGGCGGCGCTCATCGCGGCGACCGTGCCGCTGTTGCTGGCCTTCTCGTGGGGCGGCAGTGAGTACGCGTGGGATTCCATCCCGATCGTCGGCCTGCTGGCGTTTGCGGTGGTGATGACGGCGGTCTTCATCGCGATCGAGAACCGCGCCGCCGAGCCGATCATCCATCCCGGCCTGTTCAAGAACGGCATCTTCAACGTCTCGGTCATCGCGATGTTCCTGTTGAGCGGCGGTATGTTCGGCGCGACGCTGTTTCTGCCGCTCTTTGTGCAGGGAGTGCTGGGCACCAGCGCCACCAATTCCGGGGCCGTGCTGACCCCGATGATGCTGGGCTTTATGGTCAGCAGTATCATCGGCGGGCAGATCCTGTCGCGCACCGGCCGCTACAAGGGGCTGGCGCTGGTGGCGTTCGCGCTGGCGGCGTTCGGCATGTTTCTCCTCTCGCAGATGGACGCGAAGGTCAGCCAAGAAGTGATTGTGCGCAACATGATCGTGACCGGTCTGGGCATCGGCGTGACGATGAGCATGTTCACGATTGTGGTGCAGAACGCCTTTCCGTTTGAGCAGTTGGGGCAGGTCACGGCGAGCCTCTCATTTTTCCGCTCGATTGGCGCGACGATTGGCGTGGCGGTGTTGGGCACGATCTTGACCGGCCAGTTCAAGAGCGGCTTGCAGGCCAACCTGCCGGCGGCGCTCGCGCAGGCTGTGCCGGCCGACCGCCTGGCCGCGCTACAGAACCCGCAACTGCTGATGTCGGCGGAGGCGATGAGCCGGGTCCAGCAGGGCTTTGCCGCCATCGGGCCGCAGGGCAAGGCGTTGTTCGAGCAGTTGATGCAGGCCATTCGTATCAGCCTCGCCACGGCGATTACCGAACTGTTCATGGTGGGCGCGGCGGCGATGGTGCTGGCGTTTGTGGCGACGCTCTTTCTGAAAGAGATCCCCCTGCGCAAGACGCATCGCCCCACGGCGGCGGAGGCCGACGCGGCCGGCGAGATCGTGGCGGAGCCGGCGCTGTAGCAGGGAGCGCAACCTTGCCCGGCGCCAAGACGCACGATGCGATCACGGTGGTGAGCGGCCTGGCGCTCGCGCCAATCGCCTACCCGCTGCTGCTGAATGGCGGCCTCTCGCTCGAAGTGAGCGGGCTGGATACGGCGCTGGTGGTGGGGGCGCATTGTCTCTCCGGACTGATGTTCTCGCCTGATCTGGATATTGACTCGGCGATTGACAACCGCTGGGGGATTTTCTTCTGGGTCTGGCGGCCGTACATGCGGATCGTGCCCCACCATCGCCACTGGCTAAGCCACGGGCTGGTGATTCCCCCGCTCCTGCGCCTGCTCTATCTCTTTGTCGTCGTGAGCCTGTTATTTGGGGGAGTGGCTCTGGCGCTGGCGCAGATCGGAGTTGTCGTGCCCGATTATCCCGCGCAAGTGTTCGACGCTCTGCTGCTCCTCGCCCGCGCGCACCCCCGCGAGGTGTTCGCGTTCCTCGTCGGCTTTATCACCGGCGGAGCCGCCCACTCGCTCGCCGATTGGTCGGTGACCGGCGGCAAGCACTTTCTGCATCGGCTGGGCTTCCGCCTTGCCCAAGACTACTCCAATCACGATCAACGGCATCAGCGCCAACAACGATGGTAGGGGCAGGGCTTGCCCCTGCCCACATCAGGGCGGGCGCAAGACCCGCCCCTACGTTCACGGACATTGCTGCTTCGCCCTCTTGTCGCGCCGCGCCGCGGGTGCTATAATCCCTGTCAGACGAAAGGTTCATCTCCCAGCGTATGTCTGAACTCGCCGATCTGTACGCCGAAATCAAGGCGTGTAAAGCCTGTGACCTGCACCAGCGGCGCACGCAGGCCGTGCCGGGAGTTGGCCCGCTGGACGCGCGCATCATGTTCATCGGCGAGGCGCCGGGCGTCAACGAAGACAAAAAGGGCGAGCCGTTCGTCGGCAACGCCGGCCAGTTCTTGAACCAACTGCTCGCACTGGCTGGACTGAAGCGCGAGGCGGTCTACATCACCAACATCGTCAAGTCGCGCCCGCCGGAAAATCGCGACCCCCTGCCGCAGGAGATCGCGGCGTGCAAGCCGTGGCTCGATCGCCAGTTAGAGTTGATCAAGCCGCAGGTCATCGTCACGCTGGGCCGCTACTCGATGGCTCGCTGGTTCCCCGGCGCGAGCATCAGCCAGATTCACGGCACTCCGCGCAAGGTTGGCCCGGCCACGGTCATCCCGATGTTTCATCCGGCGGCGGCCCTGCACCAGCCCAAATACAAAGAGCTGATCGAGGCCGACTTCCGAAAACTCCCCAAGATTCTGGCGGATTTGGCGAGCGTCAAAGAGGCTGAAAAACCGAAGGACGACCCGAAGCAGCTTTCGTTATTGTAAACGCAGGAAAGACCGCAGGACAGCGAATAGCCGATGGCAGATAGCAAATAGCAGATAGCAAACCGCCATCAGTCATCGGCCATCAGCCATCGGCTATCGGCCATCCGCCGCAAGGAATATCTTAATGAGTGATTTACTCCGTGTCATCCCGTTGGGCGGGCTAGGCGAGATCGGCAAGAACATGATGGCGATTGAATACGACAATCAGATGGTGGTGATTGACGCCGGCCTGATGTTTCCCGAATATGACATGCCCGGCATTGATCTGGTCATCCCCGATTACCAGTATGTCGTCGAGCGCAAAGACAAACTGAAGGCGATCTTGCTGACGCACGGCCACGAAGACCACATCGGCAGTCTGCCCTACTTCCTGCGCGAAGTGGACGCGCCCATCTACTCGACGCGCCTGACGCGCGGTCTGGTCGAGGTGAAGCTGAAGGATCACAAGCGGCTGGACGGCACGCAACTGGTCACCATCAATCCGGGCGAGCCGTTCACCCTCGGCCCGTTCAATATCGAGGCGTTCCGCGTCTGCCACAGCATCCCCGACGGCGTCGGCTACGCCATCGAGACGCCGCAAGGCATCCTCGTGCATTCGGGCGACTTCAAGTTTGACAACCAGCCGGTGGACGGCAACCTGACTGACTTCGGACGGCTGGCCGGCTACGGCGACCGCAATGTGCTGATGCTGATGTCGGACTCGACCAACGCCGAGCACGAGGGCAAGACGCCCTCCGAGGCGATTATCGCCGGCACGTTCGATCAGGTCTTTGAGGTCGCGCGCGGGCGCATCATCGTCTCGACGTTTGCCTCCAACATCTCGCGCATCCAGCAGGTGGTCAACGCGGCGGTCAAGCACGGGCGCAAGGTCGGCGTGCTGGGGCGCAGTATGGTCGAGAACGTCAAGATGGCGCAGGCGCTCGGCTATCTCAAGGCGCCGGAAGGCACGCTCGTCAGTTTGGACACGCTGGAAACCCTGCCGCGCCACGAGGTGGCGATTGTCTGCACGGGCAGTCAAGGCGAGCCGACGTCGGTGCTGGTGCGCATGGCGAACCGCGACCACCGGCAGTTTGCCGTCGAAGCCGGCGACACGGTTATCCTCTCGGCCACGCCGATTCCGGGCAACGAGGAATTGGTGCACCGCACCATCAACAACCTGTTCCGGCTCGGCGCGGACGTGCTCTACCACCAACTGCTCGACGTGCATGTCTCGGGGCACGGCTACAAAGACGACCAGCGCATGATGATCAACTTGCTGAAGCCCAAGCACTTCATGCCGATCCACGGCGAGTACCGCCATCTGGTATTGCACGGGCGGCTGGCCGAAGATTTGGACGTGGATCAGGTCTTTGTGGTGGAAAACGGCCACGTGCTCGAGTTTGAGCATGGCAAGGGACAGCAGCGCGGGCGCATCCCGGGCGGCTATGTGTTTGTGGACGGCGTCTCGATTGGCGAAATTGACGAAGTGGTGCTGCGCGACCGGCATCATCTGGCGAATGACGGCTTCGTGGTCGTGGTGCTGGCGATTGACAAGCAGAGCGGCGAGCTGGCGCAGGAGCCGGATATCCTGACTCGCGGCTTCATCTACTCGCGCGACGCGGGCGACCTGATTGAAGAGGCCAAACAGCGCATCGTCAAGTTGTCGCACGCGGGGATGCGTGTGGAGAACGCGCAGAACCGCATCAAAGAGGTGGTCGGCCAGTTCTTCTACGAGCGCACCAAGCGCCGCCCGATGGTTCTGCCGCTGGTGATTGAGGTGTAGCGAACACCCAACCGGCAAATCACGCGCGCCCCGGCGGGTATTTAATGCGCCGCAGGCACTAGCGGCGATCTATGGTTCGCAGCGTGTTGCGCGCGAGGTCAGTAGCGTTCCGGAATTGGCGCGAGAAGCCGAAGGGGATTGGCATGACGATCGAACTGACGATTCAAGTCCCTGATGACCTGGGACGCCAATTGGAGCGTTTCCGACAGCGCCTGCCCGAAGTCTTGGAGCGCGGATTGCGTGAGCTGATACGGGAAGATGTCGGAGGCTTGCCGGATGAGGCCGCGATCATCGAATTGCTGACCAGCGCGCCAGGCCCCGAACAGGTGCTGGCCATTCAACCTTCGGCGGCGCTACAGGCGCGAGCGAGCGATCTGTTGGCGCGCAACAAGGCCGGGGAGTTGTCGGCGGCTGAAGAATACGAGCTGGAGCGCTATCTGATGTTGGAGCATCTGGTGCGGCTGGCGAAGGCTCACGCCTATCAACAGGTGGCCGATGCTCCATGACCCGTTCCTACGTGCCCGCCGCGTTACGTCAGACGGTGATCGAACGGGCAGTAGGCCGGTGCGAGTATTGTCGTTATCCGCAGGAAGCATCGTTGCTGGCCTTTGAAATCGAACACATCGTGGCCGAGAAGCATGGCGGCACAACATCGCTGAATAATCTGGCGCTGGCTTGTCCATACTGCAATCGTTACAAAGGCGCCGATCTCGGCTCGCTCGACCCAGATAGCGGGCAGTTGACCGCATTTTATAATCCACGCACACAATCATGGGGCGAGCATTTTCGAGTGGAGGGCGCGCAGATTGTGCCGCTCAGCGCGGAAGGCCGCGTCACCGTCGCGATCTTGCAGTTTAATCATCCCGATCGAGTCCATGAACGCCAGCGTTTGGTCGCCGCGCAAAAGTTTCCATAGGCAGAAATAGGTAATTGAAGTCTAAGGTTCGCGTGCCCATACCCATGCGCTTACCCTGCTGTTGATTGAGACCGTTTAGTCATGGCCGCCAAAAAAGACACGCCCGCCCCCAAGAAATCGTCGAAGCCGCCGCCCAAGCCGCCGCCGACCTTTAACCTGACCCCCGCACAGCGCGAGCAATTGATCGGCATCGCCCTGCTGGCGCTGGCCGTGGTGACCCTGCTCTCGCTGTTGCCGGGCACGCAGGGCCAGTTGATCAAGGTCTTGCAGGACGCCCTGCGTTTTGGCGTCGGCTGGGGCATCGTGCTGACGCCCATCTGGTTCGGCGCGGCGGGCCTCTACCTGCTGTTGGACAGCATAGACAAGCGGCCCGACATCGGCCTGGAGCGGCCCGCGGGCGCGCTCTTGCTCTACCTCGTCGCGCTGACGTTCCTCGATTTTCTCTCGCGGTACTTCACCGGTTTCGGCGGCGAAGAGGGGCGCGTGATGAGCGGCGGCGGTTGGATCGGCGCGGGGCTGGGCAACTTCCTCAAACTGTTCAGCGAGCCCGGCGCGTACGTCATCCTCATTGCGCTGGCGCTGGCGAGCCTGATCATGCTGTTGAACGTCTCGCTCGGCCAACTGCTCAAGCAGGCCGGCCACGCCGTCGCGCGCCTGCGGGGACAGCCCATCCCCGGCGTGAAGGTGATTGGCCCTGCGGCGCGCACATCTCCGGCGATGCAACTGCCGCTCATCCCGCCCGCGAAAACCTCACCCCCGGCCCCTCTCCCACACTTGGGAGAGGGGAGAGTGGAGCCGCCGGTGAAGAACGGCGCGGCGGCCGAAGGCGTTGCGGGTTCCGCGTCCACGCGCAAACGCGCAACTACGCAAACGCCCCCGCCCGCGGCGGAAGAGCCGCCGCCGATGAGCCCGCGCATCATCGGCGACGAGAAGCGCGAGTGGGTCTTGCCGGCGTTAGACCAGATGCTCGACCCCAATAGCGAGCAGGAGTTGAGTCAGGTGGAAATCCGCGAGCGGGTCAAGGTGATTGAGGAGACGCTCAATCACTTTGGCGTGCCGGCGCGCGTGATTGAGGTCTCGCAGGGGCCGACCGTGACCCAGTTCGGCGTGGAGCCGCTGTTCGTCGAGCGCAAAGGCTCCGATGGGCAGATGAAACAGATGAAGGTGAAGGTCGCGGCAATTGCGGGGCTGGCGAACGATCTGGCGCTGGCGCTGGCCGCGGCGCCGATCCGCATCGAAGCGCCGATTCCGGGGCGGGCGATGGTGGGCATCGAGGTGCCCAACGCGCAGAAGGCGACGGTCAGCCTGCGCTCGGTGCTGGAATCGGAAACGTACCACAAGATGTCTTCGCGGCTCAAGATCGCGCTGGGGCAGGATGTCTCCGGCCAGCCGACCGTAGCCGACCTCGGCGTGATGCCGCACCTGCTCATCGCCGGCGCGACCGGCTCCGGCAAGTCGGTGAGCATCAACTCCGTCATCGCTTGCCTGCTGATGAACAACACGCCGCAAGACTTGAAGTTGGTCATGGTGGACCCGAAGATGGTGGAGTTGGTGACGTACAACGGCATCCCGCATCTGGATACGCCGGTCATCACCGACCTCGACCGGGTGGTCAGCGCCCTGCAAGCGGTGACCGTCGAGATGGACCGGCGCTACAAGTTGTTCGCCAGGGTGGGCGTGCGCAATCTGGACGGCTACAACGTCTACGCCCGCGAGCGCAGTGAGCCGGCCTTGCCGTATCTAGTGCTGATCATTGACGAGTTGGCCGACCTGATGATGAACCGCCCCGAAGAGATCGAGCGGCTCATCTGCCGCCTCGCGCAGATGTCGCGCGCCACCGGCATCCACCTGATCATCGCCACCCAGCGCCCGTCGGTGGACGTGGTCACGGGGTTGATCAAGGCCAACTTCCCGGCGCGCATCGCCTTTGCCGTGACGACACAGGTGGATAGCCGCGTGATCCTCGACACGGTCGGCGCGGAGAAATTGCTCGGGCGCGGCGACATGCTCTACATGTCGTCGGACTCCTCGAAGCTGGTGCGCCTGCAAGGTTGCTGGGTATCCGAAGACGAACTGCGGCGCATCGTGCGGCACTGGAAGCAGGCCGCCGCGGCCGATGGCGTCGTGCTGGACGAGCATCGCGGGATTCCGTCGCCGGCCGCCAGCCCGCCGCGCGATGCGATGAGCGCGTGGGATGAGGCCAACGCGAAGCCGAAGCCCGGCGACAAGCAGGATGAACTGCTGGACAAAGCGATTGAGGTGGTGCAGACGCAGGAGCACGCTTCGGTCTCGCTGTTACAGCGGCGGTTGCGCATCGGCTACAGCCGCGCGGCGCGGTTGATTGACCTGATGGAAGAGCAGGGCGTCGTCGGCCCGCCGGACGAGGCTGGCCGCGGGCGCAAGGTGCTGGTGCGGGGCAAGACCGCGGACGGCGCGCCGCGCGAGTGGGACGAGGAAGAGGAATAGGCCGTCTCAAGCCCTTGGGGAGGACTGAATCCATCAAGGGCTTTTTTGCCCGCCGCCGAATGTTCTATTATAATGCGCCTGCCTGACGAAGAAACGCGAGCCTGTAATCGGCTGTTAGACTTCTGTTGCGCGCTGTTGTCCTGAACCGGGTGAGTCTTTCAGGTAGCCGGATGAGGGAGGTGATGCCCGTCCCGACAATCATCTATCGCTGTTCTCCGCGCACTCTATCACGATCAACCCTATTTTACTCTGGAGGAGAAAAGACATGCGTAACCGTTATCTCGTGTTTATCTTGATGTTGGTGGTCACGGCGCTCGCGCTCGCCGCGTGCGGCCCCAGCGCCGCCCCGGCCGCGACCACCGCCCCGGCCGTGCAGGCGACAGCCACCCGCCCGCCCGCGCCGCCAGCCACCGCGACACCGGTGCCGCCGCCGCCCGCGACGGCAACACCCGTGCCCCCGCCGCCCGCGACGGCAACCGCCGCCAAGAAGGTGCTGAAGGTCGGTCTGGTCACCGACACCGGCGGCGTGAACGACAAGTCGTTCAACCAGTCGGCGTGGGCCGGTGTGCAGAAGGCCCAGAAGGACTTTGGCGTTGAGGCGAAGTTCATCGAGTCGAAGCAGCCGACCGACTACGAGAAGAACATTGACTTGTTCCTCGGCGAGAAGTACGACGTGATCATCACCGTCGGCTTCTTGATGGGCGATGCCACCGGTCTGAAGGCCAAGGCGAACCAGAGCACCAAGTTCGCCATCGTGGACTACCCCTACTTCCCGACCAAGGGCGACAAGGTTTGCGACGATACCAAGAAGGACTGCTATGCCGACGGCGGCTTGTCCAACGTGAACAGCCTGCTGTTCCAGGAAGACGAGGTCGGTTATCTGGCGGGGGTGCTGGCCGGTAGCATGACCAAGACCGGCACCGTCTGCACCGTCTCCGGCATGGAAATCCCGCCGGTTGTGCGCTTCGTGGTGGGCTTCCAGAACGGCGCGAAGTCGGTCAAGCCCACTGTGAAGACCCTGAACGTCTACATCCCGTCGTTCATTGACCCGGCCAAGGGCAAGGAAACTGGCCAGTCCATGATCGCGCAGGGCTGTGATGTCGTCTTCGGCGTGGGCGGCAACACCGGCAACGGTGGCCTGCTGGCCGCGAAGGAGAAGGGCCTGATGGCGATTGGTGTGGACGTGGATCAGTACCTGACCTACCCCGCAAGAACGGCGGCGTGGGTCTTGCGCCGTATCACGACTGGGACAGCAAGATCCCGCAGGCGGTCAAGGACAAGGTGAAGCAGGTCGAGGCAGACCTGAAGGCCGGCAAGATTACGACCGGCTACAAGCCGTAAGTTGAACGTTCGCGCAGGCCGTTAGCCGCGGCGGTTGCGCGGCGCGCCCGCGCGAGCGGTATTGCTCTGACCCGTTATCGGACGCGGCCAATCCTGGATTGGCCGCGTTCTTCTTCTCTGCCCGTCTCCGGAGCGCAGGCTTCAGCCCAATGGCATTAAGTTAAGGATCACGCCAACTCCCGAAGTAACCAGACAAAGGCGTTTTCTGGGCTTCAATCGGGCAAACTAGCCCCTGGCGCCATCGCACAACGCTTAACTTAATGCCATTGGGCTTCAGCCGGACGCCGGGACGCGCCGCCAGAGACTTCCGAAGTCTCGCAGACTTCGGAAGTCTCTGGCCGACGTGCGCCGCGCCTTAACTTAATGCCATTGGGCTGAAGCCTGCTCTCCGGCGGCATCGTTTAGAGAGCGCAGGCTTCAGCCGGATCGGTCGCCGGGCATCCGCGCTGGTCGCGGTGCACGCGATCTATCCGTGGAGGTTTTGCATGGCTGTCATTGACCAACTCCATCGGCTCGAATCGGTTGGCCTGGTGCGGTTAGCGCAAAGCCAGCCGGAACTCGAATATCTCTTCCGGCACGCGCTGGTGCAGGACGCCGCCTACCAGTCGTTGCTCCGGCGCGAACAGCGCGATCTGCATCGGAGCGTGGGCGAACTGCTGGAGCGCGCCCACGCCGAGCGGCCGGAGGTTGTCGCGCTGGTGCTGGCGCGGCACTTCAGCGAAGCCGGCGATGAGCCGCGCGCGCTCAAGTATTTCGCGCTGGCCGCCGACGACGCGGCCCGCCGCTACGCGAACGACGAGGCGATCATGCACTACAGCCGCGCCATCGAACTCGCGCGGCGCGCCGGGCCGGAACGGGCGGCGGAACTCTGCGGGCTTTATCTGCGCCGGGGGCGGGCGCAGGAGTTGAGCGCGCGGGATCGGGAGGCGCTGGCCGGTTACGAGCAGTTGGAGGCGCTGGGCCGCGAGCGCGGCGACCGGGCAATGGAACTGGCCGCGCTGGTCGCGCGCACGACCCTCTATGCCAGCGCGCGCGAGATGCGCGACCCGGAGCGGGTGCAGGCGCTCTCGGCGCAGGCGCTAGGGTTAGCGCGCGCGCTGGGCGACCGCGCCAGCGAGATTGAAATCCTGCGGGACCTGATGCACGATGCGCGCGAGCGCAGTCAGTTCCAGGAGGCGGCGCGCTACGGCGAGCAATCTATGGCGCTGGCGCGCGAGCTGGGTTTGCGCGAGGCGCTGGGTTACACACTGAACGATTTGAGCCTGACGTATATGATGCTGGGGCAGTTGGCGCGCGCGCAAACCGTCCGGCAAGAGGCGGCCGCGCTCTGGCGCGAACTGGGCAACCAGCCGATGCTGTCGGAGAACTTGAGCTACGCGGCCATTACCGATGTGATCACCGGAAAATTGGAGGCGGCGCTGGCCGGGGCGGGCGAAGCCCGGCAGATCAGCCGCGCGATCGGCAACTGGTGGGGTGAGGCGATCAGCCTGATGCCGGCGGCGATGGCCGGCCTGCGGCTGGGCAACATCGCCGACGCGCTTACCGCGATGAACGAGAGCATCCGGCTGGCCGAGCAGGCCGGGCTGGCGCCGCCGCAGGTGCAAATGCGCGCCGATCTGGCGATGGTGCAGAGCGAGATGGGCATGATACAGTCGGCTGGCGAGATGGCGCAACTGGCCCTGGCCAAGGCGGAGGAGTCGTTTCCGATATACCGGTTGTATGCGCTGGCCGCGCTGGCGCATGTCTATCTGCTCAAGGGCCAGCTGGCCGAAGCGGCGGCGCTGGTGGAGAAGGGCATCCCCGACCTGGAGCGGGAAGACCTCTTTCCGATGTCGCGGCTGGCGCTCGTGATCACGGCGGTCGAGTTGGGACTGGCGCAGGGCGATTACGGGCGGGCGCTGTTTTTCATCGAGATGACACTGCCGATGATGCGCGGGATGGGCATCCGCTACGACCTGCCGGTGGTGCTCCTGCTGAAAGCGCAGGCGCTGGCCGGCCTGGGCCAGCCGGCCGAGGCGCGGGCCGCGGCGGATGAGGCGCGTGCGGAGGCGGAGGCGACGCAGGCGCGCTGGAACCTGCAGTCTATTCTTGAATGGATGAGCGCGCAGGAGCAAGCGGCAGGGAACGCGCGCGAGGCGCGCGCGCTCCGCCAACAGGCCCGCGAGATCGCCGCCTACATCGCCGCTCACGCCGGCGCAAGCGGCTTGCGCGAGTCGTATCTTGCCCTGCCGCGCGTCCGCGCGCTATTCGCGCCGGAGGAAGGGGACGCGGCGTGAAAGGACGCGATAGCCGATTCCACTAGAAAGCGGGAATGTGGTTTACCGTCTATATATTCTTCTGTCTCGGAGCTCTTCCCAGGAATTACGAATGTTTCGAATCATTAGACTGTCGAGACCAAGATTCTTCGGCTCATCCCTAAACTACTTGCAACGAACTAAGGCGGCGATGAACTTGGGTGTGATGCGTTTCAGGTTGACACTGTGTTCACACATCGCAATGTAACCCGACAGATGATCCTTA
>JACQEC010000221.1 GCA_016200765.1 Chloroflexota bacterium
AAGTCGCTTGACGCGGTTTGTGTTTTGTGCCCATCTGTAGGGGCAGGGCTTGCCCCTGCCCGCACCAGGGCGGGTGCAAGACCCGCCCCTACGTTCATCGGACTTTGCAACAGCCGTGTGCGCCGCCGGGCGGCGCTTGCCACGCCGCCCCAGCGCTCCTATAATCAGGGAGACACCTCAATCACACGACTGATGCGCTGGGGGTCACGCCCCTTGGCGCGCAACTGCGTAGGGGCTGTCCATCATTCTCGCTCTGTATAAGGAACGCTTGTGAACTCGATAGACGACGTGATGCAGGCTCTGCAGAAGCACCAATACATCGCCGAGCGCGGGCTGGCTACGGCGATTTTTCTTGCGCTCAAATTGCGCAAGCCGCTCTTCCTCGAAGGCGAGGCCGGGGTCGGCAAGACCGAAGTGGCCAAGGTGCTCGCGGCCATCCTCGACGCGGAACTGATCCGCTTGCAGTGCTACGAGGGGCTGGACATCAACAGCGCGGTCTATGAGTGGAACTACACGCGGCAGATGCTTGAAATCCGCCTGCTGGAAGCCGAAGGCGCTTCCAGAGGCAAGGCCCTGCAGGAACTGTTCTCCCCGCAGTTTCTGATCAAGCGCCCGCTCCTGCAGGCGATTGAGGATTCGCGCCTCGCGCCGCCCGTGCTCTTGATTGATGAGCTCGACCGCGCCGACGAGGAGTTCGAGGCTTTTCTGCTGGAACTGCTGTCGGACTTCCAGATCACCATCCCCGAAATCGGCGCGCTCAAGGCCGCGCACCCGCCGGTCGTCGTGCTGACCTCCAACCGCACGCGCGAAATCCACGACGCGCTCAAGCGCCGCTGTATCTACTACTGGATTGACTACCCGTCGCTCGATAAGGAACTGCGCATCGTGCAAGCCAAAGCGCCCGGCGCCGCCGAGCAGTTGTCGCGGCAGGTGGTGGCCTTTGTGCAGGAACTGCGGAAGATGGAGTTGTACAAGGTGCCGGGCGTGGCCGAGACGATTGACTGGGCAACCGCGTTGAGCGCGCTCAACCAGACCGACTTGCAGGCGCAGACGGTGGACGACACGCTCGGCGTGATTCTGAAATATCAGGATGACGTGCAGAAGGTGCAGGGCGGGGTGGTCAAGGAGTTGGTGGCCAGAGCCGCAGGGGTCTAGCCCTGCGCTTGCCGAAGGGGGGCGTATGTTGAAAAGTTATGTCGCGTCAAAAATCAAGGCCATCGTCGAGGTGCCCGGAGGCTGTTACGACGCGGTCATCGAGCCCAACGACGAGGGTGGTTATCTGGCCGAGGTTCCCGCGTTGGCATGTGCGACAGAGGGTCGAACGGTGGATGAGGCGCTCGCCATGCTGGCCGACGCCGTCGAGGGCTGGCTAGCCGTAGCTCATGAAAAAGGGCTGAAGATTCCGCCTCCGAAGCCGACGCCTTCCACGCAGGCCAAAGTGTGAGCCGACAGCTTCCAACACTTAGACCGCAAGAGATCATCCGTACGCTGGAGCGCGCCGGTTTCATTGAACTGCGTCGCACAGGCAGTCACGCGATCATGTGGAAAGAAGGCCGCACCCGCCCCGTTCCGATCCCTGTGCACAGTCGCGGAATCAGCCGCAAGCTACTCTTGAGAATCATCAAGGAAGCCGGCCTTACACAAGAGGCTTTCCTGGACTATCTACCATGAGCGCCGGGTCGGGCTACCTTCTCAAAAACCTTGTCCTCTTTGGCCGCCTCTTGCGCCTGATGGGGCTGGACGTCGGCTCCAGCGAGATGATCGAGGCCGCGCGGGCCCTGCAGTGGATAGAGATGGGCCGCAAGATGGACCTCTATCACGCCCTGCGCGCCGTGCTGGTGCGCCGCCACGAAGATTACCCGCTCTTTGATCAGGCCTTCCGCGCTTTCTGGCGGCGCGGCTCGGACGCGAACACCCAGCGCCTCGAAATGATCGCCGACCCGCGCCTGATGCCCAAGCCCCTGCGCCTGCCCCAGCGCGCGCTCGCGGCGGGCGCGGGCGAGGCGCGCCCGCGCGACGAAGAGAACGTCAGCGTGCACTCCCTGCAATCGTACAGCCAGAACGAAATCCTGCGCCGCAAAGACTTTGGCTCGTTCACGTGGGAGGAAGTGCAGGCGGCCAAGCGATTGATGCAGCAGATGCAGTGGCGCGTGGGCGAGCGGCACACGCGCCGCCGCCGCCCGATCAATTCCGGCGAGTACCTCGACCTGCGGCGCGTGGTGCGCGATAACCTGCGGCACGGCGGCGAGTTCCTGTCGCTGGCGTGGAAGCGGCGCAAGACCAAGCCGCGCCCGCTGGTGATCCTCTGCGACATCAGCGGCTCGATGGAGCAGTACACGCGCATGATCCTGCACTTCATCCACACCATCTCGTCGGGCTTTGGCTTTGACCGCGTGGAGGCCTTCCTGTTCAGCACGCGCCTGACGCGCATCACGCGCCCGCTGGCGTTCAAGGACGTGGACGACGCGATGGACGCGGTGGAGGCGCAGGTCGAGGATTGGAGCGGCGGCACGCGCATCGGCGAGGCGATGCACAAATTCAACTTCACGTGGGCGCGGCGCGTGCTGGGGCGCGGCGCGGTGGTGATGATCATCTCCGACGGCTGGGACCGCGGCGATGCGGAGTTGTTGGCCAAAGAGATGGAGCGCCTGCAAAAAAGCGCGCACCGCCTGATCTGGCTCAACCCGCTGATCGGCTCGGAGGGCTACCAGCCGCTGACGCAGGGCCTGGTCGCCGCCCTGCCCTACGTGGACGATTTCCTCTCCGTGCGCAATCTGAACAGCCTCGAAGAGTTGGGGCGGCGCCTCTCCGAACTATCCCAGCATCGGCCGGCGCGCCGCCAGCGGCCCGTCATCGCCGCGCCGAAGGTAGAGCCGCAGGCAGAACTGGGCGTGGCCAGCGCCGAGCGCCGCCTGTCGGCGCGGCAGGCGCTATTGGAGCGGCTGGCGGGCCGGTTTGAACAACCGGGCCGGGAGTAGGGAGTAAGGGGCGGCAACGCCGGCAACCGGAGGCCGAGAAACAGCCCTACTTCCTACTCCTTACTCCCGACCCGTCACGGTTGTTCATCCGCTCGGCCAGGCCGACCCGCCCCAGCCAGTCATGCGCGCGCCGTTGAGCGTCCTTCGCGCCGTTCAGCGCCAACGGCAGGGCGACGTTTTCATGGGCGGTCAGCACCGGAATCAGGTTAAAGAATTGAAAGACAAAGCCGATCTTCTGCCGCCGCGTGGTGGTGAGCGCGGTATCGTTCAGGGTTGACAGGTCGGCGCCGTCTAGCCAGATGCGCCCCTCGCCCGGCTTGTCCAGGCCGCCCAACAGGTGCAACAGGGTGGACTTGCCGCAACCGCTCGGCCCCATAATCGCCACAAACTCCGCCGGCTCGATGCTGAGGCTCACCCGGTTGAGCGCGGTCACGGCGGTAGCGCCACTGCCGTAGGTCTTGCTCAAGTTTTCGGTTTTCAGAATAGGCATGATGGGTCTCCAGATTCAGGGGTACCGGCCGTTTCATCCGCCTCACCGCGGTTGGGCGCTGGCCGCCTTTTGGGCGGCCGCCCGCGCGGGCGCGGCTGTGGCGCGGGCAGTGGCTGGCCGCGAATCTCGTCGAGGCGTGTCTCGACGAGGTCGAGCCAGCGCAGTTCGGCCTCGGTGTGCATGATCGCGCTGTCCAGCAGAAGGATGCGCGCCAATTCTTGCTGGGGATTGGCGCGGTTGCGCTCGGCGGTCAGGCTGTGCAGTTCGCGGAACATCTCCCGCCGCTGAACTTGCAGTAACTGTTGGGGGTTCTCGGCGCGGGTCACGAGCGCCAGCACCATTTTGAGGTAGAGTTCGTCGCGCAGGCGATCGTCGCGCCGCACGGCGGATTGGAACCAGTTTGACAGCGCCGCGCGGCCTGCGAGGGTCAGCGCCCAAGTGCGTTTATCCGGCCGGCCGCCCTTGGCCAACCCCGCCTCGCTCACCAGACCATCGCGCTCCAGCCGTTCCAAACTGCTGTAAATCTGGCCGGTGTTCAGTGTCCAGTGCCCGCCGAGGACAGCCTCAAACAGGCCGTGCAGTTCGTAGCCGTGGCGCGGCTCCGGGTAGAGCAGGGCCAGCAGGCTGAGTTGAATCGGGCCGCGCGCTGAGCCTGTCGAAGGGCCGCGCTCGTGTTCGGGTCTGGGTGAGTCTGACATCAGAAAATTAGATACTGATTATCTATTTTGTGAGGAAATATATAATCAGTATCGAGTTTTGTCAAATGGGTTGATTTTTTGCCCGTTCGCGCTATAATGCTGCGACTCCATGATGAGCTAAGGGGGTGCGAGAATGGCCTATTTAAGCGAAATCCTCGGCCGTGAGGTGCGCGATAACAAAGCCAACCGGATTGGCACGCTCCAGGATGTGCTGATTACCAGCGGCGAGCATGAAATCTACCCCCGCGTGGTGGCGCTGGCGGTGTCTGCGCC
>JACQEC010000250.1 GCA_016200765.1 Chloroflexota bacterium
AATCGCAAAGGACATATGTCCCCCGAAAAACAGGACAAATAGTAATGACATGCGCTCACAGAACGATTACAATACGCCTATCGTCATCATTGAAGGTGAAACAGCGCCATGATCCTCAGCCGTCCGCCCGTTTCCGCCCCTGCGACAGGCTCAGGGCTGGCTCCTGCGACAAGCCCGGGGCTGGCCCCTGCGCCATTCTCGGCGCGGGCCGCCGTCCTGCGCGCACAGCCCTACTTCGCCCTACTGGATGAAGCTGATTTGGAGTTCCTCTCGGCGCATCTGGTTGAAATGCGCTATGCGAAAGGGGAGGCCATCTTTCTGGAGGGTGAGCCGTGTCGCGGCCTCTATATTGTGCGTGAGGGGCAGGCGCGCATCTATAAGCTGTCGCCGGAGGGGCGCGAGCAGGTGCTGCGCTATTGCGGGGCCGGTCAGTCGTTTAACGAGGTTGCAGTCTTTGACGGCGGGCTGAATCCCGCGAATGTCAGCGCTTCGACGCCGTGCCATCTGTGGGTCGTGCCCTGCGACCTGATTATCGGCATGGTGCGGAAGCGCCCGGAAATGGCGATGGCGATCATCCGCAGTCTCGGCGAGCAGATGCGGCATCTGGTCAGTCTGGTCGAAGACCTCTCACTGCGGAACATTAGCGCGCGCCTCGCCAAACTGCTCCTCGAAATCGCCTCGGATGAGCAGTTGCCGCACAAGCTGACCCAGCAGGAGATGGCCGCGCAACTCGGCACGGTGCGCGAGATGGTGGCGCGCTCGCTCAAGCAACTCGAGACGCGCGGCCTCATCAAGATCGAGCGTGGCCGCATCGTGATTCTGGACCGTCAGATGTTGGAAAAGATGGTGTGAGGGGCGCGGAAGCGTTGAGCGTTACGGGTTCCGCGTTCACGCGCTAACGCGCCAACGCTCAACGGTTCTATGCCTCCGCTGACCCGCTGGTTTGTCAAGACCGGCCTCGTCTACCTCGTTGCGGCGCTGATGGTCGGCACGTTGATCGCGGCGCAATCGGTGCTGGAACTGCCCTTCGACAAGCTCAAGGCTGGCCCCGCCGCCGTCGCCGCGCTTGGCCCGGTCTATTTCCACCTCTTGATGCTGGGCTGGGTGACTCAACTGATCTTCGGCGTGGCCTATTGGCTGTTTCCGACCTACAGCAAAGAAAAGCCGCGCGGGAGCGAGCGGCTGGCGCGGGCGACCTACGGGCTGTTGAATGTGGGGCTGGTCTTGCGCGTGATCGGGGAACCGGCGAACGCACTACAACCGCAGACCGGCTGGGGATGGCTGTTGGCGTCGTCGGCTATTTTGCAGTGGTTGGCCGGGCTGTGCTTCGTCCTGAATACGTGGGGACGGATCAAGGGGAAGTGAGATGCCGCGCTTGAGCCGCTGGTTCGTCCGCGCGGCCTTGTTATACCAGTTGCTCGGGTTCTCCTTCGGCGGCCTGATCCTCTTTCATAAAGGCGTGCCGTTTTATGCGGAGGTGTGGCGGCTACTGCCCGCGCACATCGAGTTTATGCTGTTCGGCTGGACGGCCCAACTGGCGATGGGCGTGGCCTTCTGGATACTGCCGCGCTTCGGCGGCGGCGCCTCACGCGGGAACGAGAAGGCGGCGTGGCTGGCCTTCGCGCTCATCAACGCGGGCGTGTGGCTGGTGGCTATCGGCCCGGTCGCGCCCGCGTGGGTCACGGCGCTGGGGAGGCTGTGCGAACTGGCCGCGGCGGCCTCGTTTGGCGCGCATCTCTGGCCGCGCATCAAGCCGGTCAACGGATTCGGAACTTCACGCCGCGAAAGCGTGAGATAGCGGATTAGCGGATTGGGGCGCGGCCCCCGATCCAGTCGGGGGGCGTGGTCTGCGGCATGGAGCATCCGTCGGCGATTAACCAGCCCTCCCCAATCAAACTCCTCTATCCGTTCATCCGTTATTCTAATCCGTTGACCATCTGCGAGATCGCCGCGCGCTCCTCCGCGCTGATCTGCCGCGCCAAGGCGACCGAAGCCAGCCCCTGCTCCAACTGCTCGATGCTGCGCACGCCGACGATGGGCGCTGTCACGGCCGGGTGCGAGGCCACCCAGGCAATCGCCAACTGCTCCTTCGGCGTGCCGCGCCGCTCGGCGTACTCCTTGAGCGCCTCGACCACACGCCACGACTTGTCCTTCATATAGACGTTCTGGTAGAACTTCGCCACGTCAAAGCGCGTGCCCTTGGGAATTTCCCCGCCCTTCTGATACTTGCCGCTCAAGAAGCCGCCCGCCAGCGGCGAGTAGGGAATGACGCCCACCTGCTGATCCTGACAGGCCGGCAGGAGTTCCGCTTCGATCTCGCGGCGGATGAGGGAGTAGGGCGGCTGGACGGATTCAAAACGCGCATAGCCGTTGCCGTCGCTCGTCCACAGCGCCTTGATCAACTGCCAGCCGGCAAAGTTTGAGCAGCCCAGATAGCGCACCTTACCCTGCGCCACCAGATCGTCGAGCGCGCGCAGGGTTTCCGCGACGGGCGTCTCCGCGTCCCAGCGATGCACCTGATAGAGGTCAAGATGATCGGTTTGCAGGCGGCGCAGGGAGTCCTCGACGGCGTTCATGATGTGGTAGCGCGAGAGGCCGCGCTCGTTCACGCCCGCGCCCATCTGGCCGAAGACTTTGCTGGCCAGCACTATTGAATGGCGCACGCCCTTCAGCGCGCGCCCCACGATCTCCTCCGACGCGCCGTTGCCATAGACGTTGGCCGTGTCGAAGAAGTTGACGCCCTGCTCCAGCGCACAGCGAATGATGGGCAGGGACGCCTCCTCGTCAATCTCGCGGCCAAAGGTCATACAGCCGAGGCAGAGCCGGGAGACTTTCAGGCCGGTGCGGCCCAGATTGGTGTATTCCATGTTTCCTCCTTGCGCTCACGGTTTGAGCGTTGTTTAGCGGTGGCAATAGCCGCAGGTTGGGAGTTCTATGTGCGGCATGGATGGCGCCTGCGCGTTGGTGCGATGGCACCGGACGCAGGCTTCAGGCGCGGCGGGCGGCTGGTGGTCGGGCAACTGCACGATGGTCTTGGCCGAAACGGAGAACGCTGTGACCACCCAAGCAATCAGCACAAACAGGACGATGACGACCAGACCGATGGCGTAGAGCTGATGGACGATGCGAGGCACGGGCGAGAGTATACCATAGAGACGGCATCGGTTGGAAACCGACGCCTATTGTTATCAAACCGGCATCAGGTGAGACAGACCGGTTGGGCACCCTAACCCGCGCGGCGGGTTTTCGAATGTAGGCGTCGGATTTGTCCGATGCCCCGCGGTCTGCGGCCATTTGACATCACGTGAATGAGAGCGTAGCATACGAGACGCCGCGCGGCCCGTGCCCGCGAGCGGCGCGGTAGGTGTGTCAACATTCAACTCGTCGTGTCTCGACCCTAGGAGCGCGTCATGCCATCACAGCACCGGCCCTACACCACGATCCGCAGGCTATCCCTCGCAGTCTGCTTTCTGCTTCTCGTCTGGCCGCAGGCGACCACTGTGTACCCTGTTGTGCCAACCTCCTTCGCGGCATCCGTGCCCGCTTCGTCCGCGCCGCATAGCGCCGTCGCCCTACCCCACTCACCACCCGATGCAGCGCAGGTGTCAGCTGCTGGCGAGCTTACCTTGCTTTCCGTCTCCTCACAAACGGACAAAGTCCAGCTAAGCAGGATCAATACTTCACAAAGCGTAGAGCAGGTTGAGCTGGGCTGGTACCACACCTGCGCACTAATAATGAGTGGGGGTGTAAAATGCTGGGGCGACAATACTGATGGCCAGCTAGGAGACGGAACCAATATCGGCCAAATCACACCGGTAGACGTAAGTGGGCTGTCAACGGGCGTGCTTTCAATTGCCGCCGCTAGTGGTAGTTCCTGCGCCGCCACGTTGGTAGCGGCAGTGAAGTGCTGGGGATCAAATGGTGATGGTCAATTAGGCGACAATACGACTATCAATCGCAATACTCCTGTAGATGTAATTGGGTTAGCCAGTGGAGTTTTACAAGTTGTAAGGGGCGACTCTCATACCTGTGCTCTGCTCACGACAGGCCAAGTTGAATGTTGGGGTTGGAATGATTTTGGTCAGTTGGGAGATGGCACAACAACTGAGCGTCATACGCCAGTGCTTGTGAGCAATCTTAGCGATGTTAAGAGTATCGCAGCAGGTCGAGAGCACACATGTGCTGTAACAAATAGTGGTGGTGCGAAATGTTGGGGAGGGGGATACTATGGACGGCTAGGAACGGGTAATGATGCCGATCAACATACACCGGTTGATGTAAGTGGTCTCACAGTCGGTGTGACTCAAATTGACGCCGGTGCTTGGCATACGTGTGCTTTGGTAAACGGAGGTGTCAAATGCTGGGGCAGGAATAATCATGGAGAAGTGGGGGACGGGACAACAACAGATCGCTATACACCAACCGATGTAAATGGATTAACCAGTAACATGCTGATGGTTGCTGCTGGATGGGAGCATACATGCGCTCTTACCTCCGGGGGAGGGATCAAATGCTGGGGCTCTGGCGGTTGGGGGCAGCTAGGTAACGGAGCAAATAACGATTCAGCTTATCCTGTAGATGTCTATATGCTCTCAAGTGGCACAACATCAGTTTCTACTGGGGGAGGCGGGTACCTTGCAGAACATACATGTGCGCGAACTCAGGTGGGCGGGCTTAAATGCTGGGGGAATAACTCTTGGGGACAGTTGGGGGATGGGACGACGAATAACAGCAACACGCCGGTGGACGTAAGCGGGCTGACGGGTGTGCCGCCGTGTTATACGCTAAGCATTACGGTAAGCCCTGCAGGCGCGGGTACGATTACGCCAAACATCCCCGGCGACTGCAACAATGGCGCGGGCTACACAGATGGCACAACAGTGATCCTCACAGCCAATCCAAATACGGGCTACAACTTCACCGATTGGAGCGGCGATGTGATCAGTACCACGAATCCGTTGACGGTCACGGTCACGAGCGATAAAGCAATAGTCGCAAACTTCGCCACACCAACGGCCACACCGACTGCACCGACTGCGACCAGCACGCCCACACCGACAGACTCGCCGACGCCGACCAACACGCGCATCCAGACCGCCACGCCGACCAGCACCGGCACTGTGACGCCCACGATTACACCGACGCCCACCGATACTGCCACGCCGACCGCAACCGCTACGGCTACGGCCACCGCCACGCCCACCGGCACCGCCCCGCCGACAGATACGTCTACGCCGACTGCGACCAGCACTGCCACGCCGACCAAAACGCCTGCCCCAACAGCCACGCCGACGAATAATTCACAGTCCTGCATACAGCCGCCTGATGGATTAGTGAGTTGGTGGCGAGGCGAAGGGGATGCGATCGACTCTAAGGGTAGCAATAACGGTGTCTTGGTCAATGGAGTCAACTTTGCGCCCGGTATGGTGGGGCAAGGTTTTCAATTCAGTGGTGGTGGTGATTATGTTACAGTGCCCGATGCAACTTCGCTCAACCCTACAACCTATTCTGTCGAGGGGTGGATTTACGCAACGACACCCGTTGGTGACTGGCGCACCATTTTGACGAAAGGGAGCAACTACAACGAAAGCTACAAACTACAATTTGATTCAACTCGCATGTTCGTCCTCGAAGTTGTGAATGTTGGGGGCAACCGCACAAGCCTCGATACAGGAGCAAACTCTATTCTGCTAAACACGTGGTTGCATCTTGCAGGCACATACGATGGCAACACGGCCTCGCTCTACATGAATGGCTCCCTCGTGTCAACAGTGAATATCAATGGCACGCTTCAGTCTAACTCGTCGCCGCTGGTAATTGGCGGAGGCGATCCAGGAATACTTTCCTTTTCTGGGCTGATTGACGAAGTAAGTATCTATAACCGAGCACTGACTAATTCTGAGATTCAGGGTATCTACAATGCAGGTAGTAGCGGAAAATGCACTACGATACCGACCAACACGCCGACGCCGACCGCAACCACCACTGCTACGCCGACAGACACGCCGACACCGACAGCGACCAGCACCGCCACACCGACGGACACGCCTACGCCGACTGTGACCAGCACCACCACGCCGACGGATACCGCAACGCCAACACCAACTTATACCGCGACAGCTACACCGACCGACACCGCGACTACCACGCCAACCACGACCAGCACCGCTACACCAACAGACACACCGACACCAACGACCACACCAACGGATACGCCTACACCGACCGCGACCAACACGGCCACGCCAACGGACACGCCGACACCAACGGCCACACCGACTGCGACCAGCACTGCTACACCAACCAACACGTCTACACCGACGGACACGCCGACTGCGACTAGCACTCCCACACCAACGGAGACAGCGACCAACACACCGACGGACACACCGACGGCGACGGCCACCGAGACAGCGACCAGCACCGCCACACCAACGGATACCGCAACGCCAACACCAACTTATACTGCGACAGCTACACCGACCGACACCGCGACTGCCACGCCAACCACGACCAGCACCGCTACACCAACAGACACACCGACACCAACAACCACACCAACGGATACGCCTACACCGACCGCGACCAACACGGCCACGCCAACGGACACGCCGACACCAACGGCCACACCGACTGCGACCAGCACTGCTACACCAACCAACACGTCTACACCGACGGACACGCCGACGGCGACGGCCACCGAGACAGCAACTAGCACCGCCACGCCGACGGACACGCCAACTGCGACCAGCACCGCCACACCGACGGTCACACCGACCACGACCAGCACTGCCACACCGACGGTCACGCCCACAGCGACGCCAACCCTGCCCCCTCAGCATCTGGTCGTCAGTGAATTGCGCACCAACGGGCCGGGCGGCTCGGCGGACGAGTTCGTGGAGCTGTTCAACCCAGCAACAACCGTGTTTGATATTGGCGGCTGGTTGATCAGAACCTCGACCAGCACGGGCATCACCAGCACCGTGTTGACCATCGCGAGCGGCACGACGCTTGCACCCGGCCAGCATTTCCTGGCCGCGAACAACGGCTTTGGCGGCACGGTTGTGCCCGATGTGCGCTTCAGCGCGAACATCGGCGACTTCGCCGGCATCGCCTTGTTTATGGCCGATGGGCTGACGATTGTGGATCAGGTCGGCATGAGTGTTGGCACCACTTACAAGGAAGGCACTAATCTTGCAGTCTTGCAGGGCAACTTGGATCAAAGCTACGAACGCAAAGGCGGCGAGTGCACCGACACGAACAACAATGCGACCGATTACGCGGTGCAAGCGCCGAGCGCGCCACAGAATCTGGCCAGCGCCCTGACGCCATGTCTCGCGCCCACGCCCACGGCGACGCCGACAGCAACCAGTACGGCCACGCCACCCCCACACCCAGACCTGACTGTTGACAGTCTCGCGGTGATACCGGCCACACCGGTGGCCGGTCAACCGATGACTATTAGCGCGGTCATTCACAATCAGGGCAACGCCGATGTAGTTGTACCATTCTTCAACGGGCTGTATGTGGACAAGGCGGCGGTCGGCGTGCCGGATGCGCAGAGTTTCACGCTCTCACTGGCCGCGGGCCTGACCACTACCACCACCTTCTCATTAACACTGACAAGCGGCGCGCACGTCTTGAGCGTCCTTACCGACTGGGCTGGCAGTATCAGCGAGAGTGACGAGAGCAATAATGCTGGCGTGCTGATTGTCACTGTGGTTGCATCCACACCGCTCGACGCGAGTTTCACAGCCGCGCCGACGACCGGCTTCGCGCCGCTGACCGTCTATTTTACCAACACCTCAACGGGCACTTACACGGACACACTCTGGTCGTTCGGCGACGGCATGACCAGTACGCTGACCAACACGGTTCACGTCTATGATACGCCGGGCACGTACACGGTCACCCTCACGATCAGCGACTCGGCGGGAAGCGCATCGTTGACGCAGATCGGCTACATAGTGGCGAAACAGGAGTATTGGTTGTACCTGCCGCTTGTCGAACGGTAGAAACATCAACCGTTTCCACCATCGCGCCTACTGGACGTGTGGAACCGAGCGGCACGGCGCGCTGTATCATTCTTCAGGCAAGACTTTCGCGTGAGGAGGCTTTGATGCGGCGACGGCGGTATCTCGTGCTGATGGTTTCTACAGCGGCTATCGTTGTGCTGTTGGCATCGGGCTGTGCGCCCGGCCGCTGTGAGGAGGGCAGCGGGGAGGGCAGCCGCAAGGGACTGCCCCTACCAACCGCCGCCCCGCCTGTGACGGCCGGCCCCGCCGCGTTGAGTGGTCTGCAATCCGGCTGTCCGGTGACGCGGTCACCGGAGCCGCCCTTCACGCCGCCGTCTCCACACCCATCGCGATCCCCGTACGCGGGTGAGTTTTGGTATGGCACGGACGCTCTTTGGACGCTCTTGGCCAACGATGGGACGTGGCGCGGCCTGCCGCATAACCCGCAAGGGTACACGCAGAAAGTGTTTTGGTGGCGATCAGGCTATAATGGCAGGGCCGAGCCGCGCCCCAATCTCACCGTCACGGGTAGGGGCGTACGGCCGTTCGCCCCTACCGCGCCTGCGCCCCCGCTTGCGGCGTCAGGGGCGACCAATGCCTTCCACCCGGATTTTCAGTGGGCGATGCTGACTGGTGTGGATGTCCCCACACTCGGCTGTTGGGAGATGACCGGCCGCCTGTCAGGCCATGACCTGTCCTTCGTCGTCTGGCTCGCGCCGTAGCGCGGGCGCGCTCTCCAGCAGGCGCTGGGCCGCCGACCAGACGGCTTCGATGGTCAGGTCGGCCATGCGCGCGGTCGGGCTTTGGACGATGGAGACGCGCGCGCCGCGCGGCCCCCAGACCAGTGGGTCTGTCGGGCCAAAGAGGGCGACGGTGGGAACGCCGAGCGCCGCCGCGAGGTGGGTGATGCCGCTGTCACTGCCGATATAGAGGTGACAGCGCGCGATGATGGCGGCCAGGGTGGCGAGGTCGGGAGAGCGCAAAGGCACCACGCCGGGCGGTAGATCGCCCAGCGCGCCGGTCAGGGCGCGCTCGGCCGGGCCGGTGATGAGCAGGGCGCGAGTTCCGGCGCCGCTCACCCATTTACGCGCCAGCGCTATGATATGGTCGAGCGGCCAACGTTTGCGCTCGCCGCCACTGCCAACGTGCAGGGCCACCACGCGCGTCTGCTCGCTCAGGCGATGGGTCTGCCAGAAGGCGTCCGCACGAGCGCGCAGGGCCGGGGTCAGCGACAGAACGGGAGAGGGCAGAGGCGGGATGCTGATCCCCAAGGGCGCGAGCGTATCAAGCAAATGATCGGACGCATGGCGCGCGGCGGGCAGTGGGTTGGCGGCGATCAACCGGCGTGCGCCGAAGCGGCGCAAGTTACCAGCCACCACCTGCGCCGTATGCTCCGACAGCCAGAGCACCGCCAATTCTATCTCGCCCAGCAACATCGCCAACGGCGCAGGCACGTCGCTATCCGGGACGAACAGCGGCGTCAATAGCGGGCTGTCGAAGGCAATCACCGGCTCGGCTAGCCAGCCTTCCACCAGCGGCAGTACGTCGGCGCGCGCCGCCAGCGCCAGCCGGCATCCCGGAAACGCTTGACGCAGGGCGCGCAAGGCCGGCAGGGTCAAGATAAAATCGCCGATGGCACCTGCGCGCATGACGAATACGGATGGCACGATAGGGGAAGTTAATGGGGGGACAGCGCGCCTAATGATGCGTTGGCGCGTTAGCGCGTGAACGCAGAACCCGTAACTCTAATCCCCGCCCATCTGGGCAATCGGCTCCGGCTTCGCTTCGGGGCGCTTCGCCATGGCGGCGGGCGCAGGCTGGGGCGCGAGCAGAACGATCAGAAACGCGGCCAGCGTGGCCCCGAAGGCCAGCAGAAAGATCGCGGCGACCGCATCGGCCAACGCGCCGCGCAAGGGCGCGAGAACGGCGGGCGAAACCTGATTCGCCCGATCCAACAGCGCGCGCGGGTTGATCGTCGTGTCGGCTCCCTGCCGCGCCAGCCCCTCAATCAGTTTGGCGCTCAACACCGTGCCGAACAGGCTCACGCCGACCGTGCCGCCGATACTGCGCGCAAATTGCAGGGTTGAGGTGGCAACGCCCAACTGCTGGCGCTTGACCGAACTCTGGATCGAAATGAGGAACGCCGTGACGCCCGCGCCCATGCCCGCGCCCATCAAGCCGCCAAATAAGAGCAGTTGCCACTGCGGCGTGGCCGCGCTGATGCGGCTCATCAGAAACGCGCCGGTGCAGAGGAAGAGCATGGACGCGATGGCGACTCTGCGATAGCCCTCTTTCAGCAGAAGCCGGCCGCCGATGGTTGAAGACAGCACCCAGCCGATGTTGATGGGGATGAGCATCGCTCCGGCGGTCGTCGCGTCCAGACCCAGCACGCCTTGAGCAAAGAGCGGGATAAACGAGATGGTGCCGAACATGGCGACGCCGACCAGAAACCCGTGCGCGGAGCCGACCGTGAACAGCCGTTGTTCGAAGAGCGCGGGGGAGATGATCGGGTCTTCGACCCGCGTTTCGTTCCAGACAAAGCCGCCGAGCAGAACGAGCGAGAGCGCGCCCAGCCCCACGACCAGCGGCGAGGTCCAGCCGCTGTCGGGGCCTTCCAGCAGGGCGAGCAAAAACGACACGATGCCGGTGACGAGCAGGATCACGCCGCGGTAATCAACCGCGCGGCGGGCCGTGGGTGTGTGCGATTCGCGCAGGACAAACCAGATAATCAGCGCCGCCAGCAGGCCAAACGGCAGGTTGACGTAGAAGACCCAGCGCCACGAAACGTTGTCCACGAGGAAGCCGCCGATGAGCGGGCCAATCAGGCTGGAGACGCCCCACACGCCGCTGAACAAGCCCTGCATCTTGGCGCGCTGTTCCAGCGAGAAGATGTCGCCGATGATGGTGAACGCCAGCGGCAGCAGGCCGCCCGCGCCCAGCCCTTGCAGGCCGCGATAGGCAATCAGTTCGCCCATGGAGTTGGCGGTGCCGCACATCACCGAGCCGATCAAGAAGAGCGCCACCGCGACCAGATAGACGGGGCGGCGGCCATAGATGTCGGAGAGTTTGCCGAAGATCGGCATGGTGCTGGTCGAGGTCAGCATATAGACCGAGAAGACCCAGCCGTAAATCTGGAGGCCGCCCAACTGCGAGATGATGGTGGGCATGGCCGTGCCGATCACGGTCGCTTCGATGGAGGCGAGAAAGAGGCCGGTCATAATGCCGACGACGACGACAATCGTGCGGTTGCGAGACATGAGGCAATCCTTATTCACTTAGCCTTGCAAACTATTGCGATTATCTGAGTAACTAACACTTTCGGTTTTTAACGAATACGACGGCGAGACGCATCGGACGGATGCGGAGCGTGAAAGTGGGGAAGCGTCCCGCGCTGACGGCGCGTTGCAGTTTGCGCCAGCCGATTTGAAAGAGGCTCAACT
>JACQEC010000053.1 GCA_016200765.1 Chloroflexota bacterium
TACAGGCTAGTAAAGTTGAAGGCGACTACGAAAAGACTAATGCGTGGAAAATTGCCCCTGCTTCCAATAGCATCCATCCCGCAATTTTCCCAAAGGAACTGGCAGCGCGCGTCATTCAGTTTTACTCATTCAAAGGAGACCTCGTATTTGATCCATTTGGCGGCAGTGGAACAGTCGGAGAGATTGCGTTGTCACTTGATCGTTTCTTCTTCCTCGTTGAAAAAGACGAACAGTATATTAACTACACGCGACAGAGACTGAGTTCGGGCACTTTGTTCTCGCAGGTTCACCCGCGTCTCTACACGTTTGATCAATTCGAATCTCTGATGCAGAGACAGGATTAGCGATGACACTTACAGACGCAGTTGTTAAGAACATCATCCGCAAGCTGCTAACTGGCGAAGACTATCGCGGGGAAATTATCGCGCTGATTGACGCAGAGTTTCTGCAGTATGTGATTGATTTCTTCAGGAGAATAGTTGATGCCAAACTCAAACACAAAAACGTAACTATAGATTGGTACAAGGCGGAGTTGCTAAATCCGGATCTGCCGAAGGAAGATATAGCCATCCATTCCGGCTTAAACATGAAGAGTATTTCCAACATGTATAACTCTGCTACAAAAGAAATCGTGCTTGAGGCATCATTGGAGCACTACGACACGCTTTATCAAGCCATCGAAGATTTATTGGCCCATGAGGGTGTGGATATAACGCTTACCATCAAGTTTCGCGGGGTCAGTGTAGACCTTAACATTAGTGAGAGTCTAATAGTGATTAACACCTTGGCCGTAAAGAGAGCTGCACTTCGAGGTGGACTCTGGAGCACAGCGGGCAAGCAGGTAGAAAAGCCCCTCATGATAACTCTCTGCGCCTTACACCGTGTGCCCAAACGACATTACTACAAGGTAGGCAAGCTAGGCCATATCCGCGAAGTTGATTTCTACCTCATTGATGGTGACGGTGAATTTCAACGTTGTGAAGTAAAACTAATGGGTAAAGGCAACCCGGAAAGTGCAGATGCGGTCCTGGCACGCGATAGCAAGGTCTTCGTTGCCGATAAGCTATCCGAGCTTAACAAGAGGCAACTTGAAGATCGGGGAGTTTTGTGGGTAGAGCTAAGGAACGCGAGTGACTTCAAGCAATTCGAAAGAGTGTTGGGTGCTTTAGAAATCCCCCACAGGCCATTTAAGGGAGATTTGTTCAAATCTATTGACAAGGTTCTGGAACAGGTCTTTAAAGATAACGAGGATGATACCGGCTTGTCGCTTGTTCGTGAGTCTTCCGAGTATCTGATAGATACTGACGCCGAACCCATCGAATAACGGAACATACGCGAAAACAAGCCTGTTTTGGCTTGACAGTGACATGTCTCAGGGAAGTCGTCACTTCATTTTTGGCCGATTCCGAGATGGCTGATCCTAAACCGATGCTCCTGACGGCATTCCAGCGGCTTTGACACCTTGCGCCGCTGGGTGCTACAATCGCTTGCGGTTTACCCATTCCATCGGAGCTAAGACGCTTTCTCTCATATTCATCGTGTAACCTAAATGCCCAACGCTCCTGTCGCGGCCCCCGGTCGCTGCGGTTGCGTTCGCGGCATTTTTGTTTGCGTGGTCGCCCTATGCCTCATTACATCTGCGTGACTTGCGGTGTGCAGTTCGTCGAGACGGCGGAGCCGCCGGCTCACTGCCCCATCTGCGAAGACGAGCGCCAGTACGTCAACTGGAACGGGCAGCAGTGGACAACCCTCGAACAACTGCGCGCCCAGCGTCACAACGTCCTCAAGCCGGTTGAGCCGGCTTTGACGGGCATCGGCACGGAGCCCTCTTTTGCTATCGGCCAGCGCGCACTGCTCGTTCAGTCGCCGGAAGGCAACGTCCTGTGGGACTGCATCAGCCTGCTGGACGACGCAACCATCGAGGCCGTGCGGGCGCTGGGCGGCGTCTCGGCCATCGCCATTTCCCACCCGCACTTCTACTCGGCGATGGTTGAGTGGAGCCGCGCCTTCGATGCGCCCATCTACCTGCACGAGGCCAACCGCGAGTGGGTGATGCGCCCGGACCCCGCCATCGTCTTCTGGCAAGGCGAAACCCATCAGCTCGGCGCGGGGATAACGCAGATTCGCTGTGGCGGGCACTTTGAGGGCGCGACGGTTCTGCACTGGGCGGCGGGCGCTGGCAGGCGCGGCGCACTGTTGACGGGCGATACGATTACGGTGGTGCCCGACCGGCGCTACGTCACGTTCATGTATAGCTACCCCAACCTGATTCCCCTGTCGGCGCCAGCCGTCCGGCGGATTGTCAAGGCGGTGGAGCCTTTCGCCTTTGACCGGATTCACGGCGGCTGGTTCGAGCGGGTCGTGGCCGCCGATGCCAAAGCCGCCATTGCGCGCTCCGCGCAACGCTACATTCGCGCGGTTACCCAAGCTCAACCCGATTGCCGAGATTGCGCGCCCGTACGGCCTGGATGCTGACGACCTGGATTTCTACGGTAAATACAAAGCCAAAGTCCATCTGGATGTGCTGAAGAAGTTGGCCGACCGCCCGCAAGGCAAATACATCGTCGTGACCGCGATTACGCCGACGCCGCTGGGCGAGGGCAAGACCGTCACGACGGTGGGTTTATCGCAGGCGCTCAAGCATATCGGCAAGAAGGTGGCGACCTGTATCCGCCAGCCGTCCATGGGCCCGACCTTCGGCATCAAAGGCGGCGCGGCGGGCGGCGGCTACTCGCAGGTGGTGCCGATGGAGGAGTTCAACCTGCACCTGACCGGCGACATCCACGCCGTGTCTATCGCGCACAACTTGCTCGCCGCGGCCATTGACGCGCACATGTTTCATGGCAACGCCCTGGATATTGACCAGCACGCCCTCACCTGGCAGCGCGTGCTGGACCTGAATGACCGCGCCCTGCGCAGTGTGATCGTCGGGCTGGGCGGCAAGGCCAACGGCAAACCCCGCGAGACCGGCTACGACATCGCCGTCGCGTCGGAGGTGATGGCCGTGCTGGCGCTGGCGACCGACCTGCAAGACCTGCGGCGGCGGCTGGGGCGGATCGTGATCGGGACGAACTCCAAGGGCAAGGCGGTGACCGCCGAGGACCTGAAAGCCGCGGGCGCGATGACCGTGCTGTTGAAAGACGCGCTGATGCCCAACATCCTCCAGACGCTGGAGCACAACATCGCCTTCGTCCACTGCGGGCCGTTTGCCAACATCGCGCACGGCAACAACTCTATCGTCGCCGACCAGATTGCCCTGCGCGCCGCGGATTACGTGGTGACCGAATCCGGCTTCGGCGCGGACATGGGCATGGAAAAGTTCATGGACATCAAGTGCCGCTACTCCGGCCTGAAGCCGAGCGCGGTGGTGGTCGTGGCCACCCTGCGCGCGCTGAAGATGCACGGGGGCGCGGGGCGCGTGGTGGCCGGCCGGGCCTTGCCCAAAGAGATCGCCGAGGAGAACATGCCGGCGTTGGAGAAGGGCGCGGCCAACCTGCGCAAGCAGATACAGAACGCGACGCTGTTTGGCCTGCCGTGCGTGGTCGCGGTCAACCACTTCGCCGGAGATAGCGAGAAGGAGATCGCCTATATCGAGCAGGTGGCGCGGGAAGCCGGCGCCGAGGGCGCGTTCTTGTCGGATGTGCACTCGCAGGGCGGCGCGGGCGGCGCAGACCTCGCGCGCGCGGTGGTGGCGGCCTGCGAGAAGCCGAGCGACTTCAATTTCCTCTACCCGCTTGACCGTCCGATTAAGGAGAAGATCGAAACCATCGCCAGCAAGGTCTATGGCGCGGCGCGCGTGGAGTACCTGCCCGACGCGGAGAAGAAGATCAAGCTCTACACCGATTTGGGCTATGCCAACTTGCCTATCTGCATGGCCAAGACGCACCTATCGCTCTCGCACGACCCGAACCTCAAGGGCGCGCCGAGCGGCTTCACCCTGCCCATCCGCGACATCCGCGTCTCGGTCGGCGCGGGCTTCCTCTACCCGCTGTGCGGCGAGATGCTGACCATGCCCGGCTTGCCCAGCGAGCCGGCGTTCCAGAAGGTGGACATAGACGAGAACGGGAAGATTGTGGGGCTGTTCTAACAGCAAGGCTATGACTGCACAAATCATTGACGGCGCCAAAATCGCCGCAGACATTCGCAACCGCGTTAAACAGGAAGCCGCCGACCTGAAAGCCCAGCGCGGCATCGTCCCCGGCCTCGCCACCGTGCTGGTGGGCGATAACCCCGCTTCGCACGCCTACGTCCGCTCCAAGCGCAAGGCGTGCGCCGAACTCGGGCTCGCATCGTTTGGGCACGAGTTGGCGAAGGAGACGACGCAGGCCGAGGTGATCGCGCTGGTACGCCTTCTTAGCGGCGACCCGCAAGTGCATGGGATTCTGGTGCAACTGCCACTGCCGGCGCATATCAGCGAAGAAGCCGTCTTGAGCGAGGTCGCGCTGGAAAAGGACGTGGACGGGTTCAACCCGATCAACATTGGCAAGCTGGGCATGAAGAACCGGATGCCCAGCTTCGCGCCCTGCACACCTTCGGGCGTGATCGAATTGCTCGATCGCTGTGGCGCAAAAATCGAGGGCGCGCACGCCGTGGTGCTGGGCCGCAGTAACATCGTCGGCCTGCCGGTCTCGCTGTTACTGCTGGGCCGCAACGCCACCGTCACCGTCTGCCACTCGCGCACGCAGGACATCGCCGCCGTGACCCGGCAGGCCGACATTCTCGTGGCGGCCATCGGCAAGACCCGCTTCGTCACCGCCGGGATGGTCAAGCCCGGCGCGGTCGTGATTGACGTCGGCATCAACGAGGTGCCTGATGCGACGAAGCGATCGGGCAAACGACTGGTGGGCGACGTGGACTTTGACGGCGTGAAGGAAGTCGCGGGCGCCATCACCCCCGTGCCCGGCGGGGTCGGGCCGATGACGATTGCGATGTTGATGCAGAACACGCTCACGGCGGCCAAAAGCCGCGCAGTAGGAAGTAAGGAGTAGGAAGTAAGGGACGGCAACGGCGGCACGCGAAGGTCAAGAACCAGCCCTATGGCCTACTCCTTACTCCATACTCCTTACTTCCTACTCCTTACGCCTGTGGTAAAATCCTCTGCATGTCTGACGCCGTGACGCTGATCATTTTCTCCGCGGGGGCGATGTATGACGACGCCGAGCGGCTGGTCACGCAGGCGCGCCACGCGATTACCGCCGACGTGGTGGCGCGCGCGCGTCAGGTGAAGGCCATCGAGCGGATCATCGTCGCCACCGATTCGCGGGAGCTGGTCGCGTCGCTGCAGCCGTATGATGTGGCGGCTGACTACGACGACCCGGCGAAGCCGTTTGCCTTCGGCGCGCGGCTGGCCCAGATCATTGTGCAGTATGATGTCCAGAAGCCGTTTTACATCGGCGGGGGCGCGGCGGCCTTGCTCAGCGCCGACGAACTGGGCGCGATGGCCGAGCGCCTGCAGGCCGCCGACAACATCCTGATCCCCAACAACCTGTTCTCTTCGGATTTTGTGGCTTTTGCGCCGGGGCGCGCGGCGGTCGGCTTGCCGCCGCTGGAGACGGATAATAACCTCGCCTTTCTCCTGCGCTTCCAAGAGCAACTCGCCTTCACGCCACAGCCGCGCACCGTGGGCACGCAGTTTGACGTGGACACGCCGACCGATGTGCTGTTGCTCGGCTACGGCAAGAACCTCGGCGAGCACACTCGCCGCTTCTTGAGCGGGGTTACACTGGACACCAGCCACATCGAGCGACTCCTGCCGCACCTGACGCGGCACGAGTCGGAGTTGTGCGTCTATGGGCGGGTGGCGGCGGAGGTGTGGCTAAGTTTTGAGCGGGACGCGGCGTGCCGCACGCGCCTATTCTCGGAGGAGCGCGGCCTGTTGGCGAGCGGGCGCGAGGCGCGCGGCGAAGCGCGCTCACTGCTCGGCTTTGTGTTCGACGCTTACGGCATCGAGCGCTCGTTTGCGTTGCTGGGCGAACTCGGCACGGCGGCGCTGATTGATATGCGAGTGCTGTTGGCGCACCGGCGGCTGCGCGCCAGCGCGCACGACCGCTTCAACGCCGACCTGCTCCGCCCGGAGCAAATCCACGACCCATGGTTACGCGAGTTCACGCAAGCGGCCCTGCGCGCGCCGATACCGGTCATCCTCGGCGGGCACTCGCTGGTGTGCGGGGGGCTGTACCTGCTGGTTGAGGCGGCCTGGCGGGGAAAGTAGTTAAATCAATTGGCCGAAAACTCGATCTGCGCCTGCTGTTTCTTGCCGACGGTGACGACGGCGCTGATGGAGGCGGGGTCGCTCGTGATCCGCGCGGTGTAGGCCCCCGGCGCGAGGCCGTCAAAAGCGTAGCCGCCATCGGCGCCGCTGGTCGCGAACGCCTCGAAGGTGCGGGCGCTGTTGGCGATGGTGAGTTGAACACCGGCCATGGGCTGTTTGGCGGCGTCGCGCACGTGGCCGCGGATGCTCGCGCTGTCGTCGCCGATGGGTTGACAGCACGACACCTGAGCGGTAAATTTGGCCGCCTGGGCTGTCGCCGCCGCCGCGAGCGCGGCCACGCACGCCGCGCTGGCATCGGCCTTCTTGCTTTGCACGGCGGCGGATGGGGCCATGCTCAAGGCCGCCGCATACTGAGTTTGGGCCTCGCAGGGTGACTCGCGCTCCATCAGGTAATCCCCGTAGGCCACTCGCGCCTCGTAGAGGCGGGCTATTGCATCGCGGTATTTGGGGTCAATCTTGACAATCGCGGCGAACAGTTCCACCGAGCGCTGCCAGTCCGCCCCCCAAGCGTTCAGCCCGCTGCCATAGTAGGACGTCAGGTTGCGCTCCCGCTCGACGCTGGCGTTTGGTTGAACGCTCAACGCCTTGTCGAATGTCTGCACGGCCTCTTCCCAGCGTTCCTCGGCGAGATACTGGCGCGCCAACCCCAGGTACGTGTTGACGAGCAGTTCTTCGACCTCACTGCGGCGGTAATCGGGCTCGATGCGGTGCAGGCCCTCCAGCATCGTCACGGCGTCTTCATAATCTTTGGCCTCATACAGCCGGCGACCCTCGGCCAGAGTCGGGCCGAGGATGTCCACCTGACTGACCACGCCCAGGGTCGGCGTCGGCTCAACCGCCTGTTTCACGGTCAGCGCGGCCAAAAGTTGCGCAATCTCCGGGTCATTGGGATTGCCCCGGTGCGCTTCTTCGAGTTCGGCAATCGCCAAGAGGCTGTTGCCTTGCTGGATATACGCCTTGGCCTTCTGCTTGTGATCAGCCGATGCCGCCAGCGCGAGACGCTCTCGATCCTGAAGCCCCTGGTAGGCCCCGGCCGCGCCGAGCACAGTCACCAGCCCCAGAAACCATAGCGCCATGAAAATGGCGAGAAGGATGTAATGCCGCGCGGTGGCTTGTGGCTTTGGCTTGATGGGTTGGTCGGGCGATGGGCGATCCGTCGGCCCGTGGTCGTGTTGTTGCGCCGTTTCGCCGGTGGTCTCTTCCGGCGTGTCACCTTCACCACTCTCTGGGGTCGTCGCGCTGTCCAGCGACTCTTCGGCAAACATCGGAACTCCACGCCCCGTAAGCGCAGGAGGCGCGGCCACTGCGACGGCTTCAGCGGCAGGCACTCCTTCCGGCGCCACAACCTGCGCGCGCGGTGGCGCCGCGTCGCCCTTGACCGAGGCGCCACAGCGCGCACAGAAGTTGTATCTTGGGCGGATCGCCGCCCCGCACGATTTACACTGCATCGCAGTTCACATACCCTACGCCGCACCCGTGAATGGCCTGCACTCCAAAATTATCGGGCAAAATATCTAATCGGTCAAAAGTCCTTGACGCCCCATCCCCATCATGCTACACTTGGCCTTAACATGAAGGGAATCCACTCCGCTGTCGTGATTCTACTGTTGGTGTGCCAGACACAACTATCGCTCTGCTCGGCATCTATGCCGTTGACCACAGCGGCTCCCGATACGCTGTCGCGCTCGCCCTCGGCCGCGGCTCCAACCGCCTCTCACCTCACCGCCAATGCGGCGGGCTGTGAAGTATTGCCGGGCGGGCTTTCGCTCTCTAGCTTGAACTCGTTTGAGCCGATAGGCCAATTCCGGTTGGCTTCTGCGCCGACAGCCTATCGCGCTTCTGTTTTCATCATTGACCCTCCCCCTCGCTGGTCGCTCGTCTAGCCCGCCCCATTATCTGTCCGGCCTGCAAGCATCCCGCATCAGCGCAGGTCGGCGCTTCGACCGCTTCGTTCAAATCCATGAGGATAGGGCGCTCTGCCTGCCTTGCCTGACCATCAGGGCGGCGGCGCGTACCCGGTTTATAGCAGAGTGAAGGGAGGACTCTTGTGAATCCCCGCGTTCATTTATGGCGCCGCCTCTACGGCGTATCGGCCATTTTAGTCATAACGCTTGCACTCTCGGCTTGCTCGCTAACTGAGGTGCTGACGTCAAGCCCGGCACCCGCC
This sequence comes from Chloroflexota bacterium, assembly GCA_016200765.1. GTDB lineage: Bacteria > Chloroflexota > Anaerolineae > JACRMK01 > JACRMK01 > JACQEC01. The sequence goes on from JACQEC010000053.1 coordinate 8,439, forward strand.
AGTTTGCCTCAAGCGACACCCACCAATTTCCCAACACCCGCTCTCCCGACGACGGAGAGCGCGTTCGACCACAACACGCTCGTCGGCCAAGCCGCGCCCGCTTTCACGCTGTCGGACGCCAACGATCAGCCTTACACCTTTAGCCCCGGCAAAGGCCGCAAGCAGGTCATCGTCTTCTACATGGTCTATACTTGAGGGTCGTGCGTACGCCAGCTCGGCGAGCTGGAAAAGAGCATGGCCGACCTGCGCTCGCTCGCGGATGTGATTGCGGTCGGCGCTGATACCGTTACGAGCATCAAGCAAATGCAAGCGACGACAAAGGCGAGTTTTCCATTACTACGCGACCCCAGCCTTGCTGTCGCAAAGCAGTATGACATGCAACTGCGCGGCGACTGGCCGATGGGCATGATGGGCAGTTTCCCGGAGATGGGGTATGTGATTGTGGACGAGAAAGGCATCATTCGCGCGCAGCGCGTAGACCTCAACTTTGGAGATCACGCGGGCGACATCATGACGCTCTTGAAAAAGTAAAGGCAAGCGGGGTTTTGGCAACTTCATTGCCAAAACCCGCATCCTGAGCCTGTCGAAGGGCGCGTCCTCGGCAGGCTAAGAGCTTATCCAAAGCACAGTCGAAAAATAAGCGCATCCGGATTTGTGCCCTATCCCTGCGTCGGGTACAATCCATGCCATGCGCCCGCGCCTCGCCTTTATCGCCCTCGTTCTCATCTACACGGCGCTGGCGTCGCTGTACGCGGTGAATACTCCCTTGTGGCAGGTGCCGGACGAGCCCGCGCACTACAATTATATTCGCACGGTTGCCGAGCAGGCCGCCCTGCCGGTTTTGCAGATGGGCGACTACGATCAGGCGTATCTGGAAAAAATTAAGGCCGAGAAGTTCCGACCCGACCTGCCGATTGACCCCATCCGCTACGAGTCGCACCAGCCACCGCTCTACTACCTGCTCGCCGCGCCGGTTTACAAGGCGGGTCAGACCGCCTCACTCGCCGCGCGCGTAATGGGCTTGCGGCTGTTCTCGGTGTTGTGGGGCGTAGTACTGCTGGCGTTGATTTATCAGATCGCGCGCGCCGTCTTTGATGCCGACGAGGTTGTGCCGCTGTTGGCGGTTGCGCTGGCGGCGTTTGTGCCACAGCATCTGGCGATGGAAGCCAGCGTGAACAACGACCCGCTAGCCGAGGTGGCGCTGGCGGGCGTGGCGCTGGGGCTGGTCAAGATATTGAAGGGCGCGGGGGCGAGGCGCTGGTGGTGGATGGTGGGCGCGCTCACCGGTCTGGGATTTCTGACGAAGACCACCACTTATGTTTCTGTGGGCTTGATTGCGGTCACGCTGTTGATGCTCGCGCGGTCGGAAGGTTACAGCCGCAAGCCGAAAGAACTGCTGTCCCTCATCGCCCTGCCCTTGGGCCTTGCCTTCTTTCTGGGGATGCTCTGGTTTGCGCGCAACGCGCTGATCTACGGCCCGACGGATTGGCTCGCGCTGAGCCGTCATCGCGCGGTCGTGGCCGGCCAGCCGACCA
>JACQEC010000055.1 GCA_016200765.1 Chloroflexota bacterium
AACGTGGACATCGGCGGGCGCGGCCTGCTGCGGCGGCTGGGCATCGAAGACATCGCCGATTGGCTGGCGCGCGGCCTGCGGCGCGGCCTGCCCGGGCGTGAAATCGCGTGGAGCGACCTGTCGTTCCTGCCGGGCGGCAGTCTGCGCGTGCACGTCTCGCGCCAGCAGCTCAACGAATTGCACCCGGCCGACATTGCCGAAATCCTCGAAGACGCCGGCCCCCGCGTGGCCGCCGATCTGATTCGCACCCTCGACAACGAGAAGGTGGCCGATACGCTGGAAGCCCTTGAGCCGGACTTTCAGGCCGAGGTGCTGGAAACGTTCAGCGACGAGCGCACCGCCGATATTGTCGAGGAGATGCAGCCCGACGAGGCCGCCGACCTGCTGAACGAGATGGACGAGGAGCGCCGCGAGGACATCTTGAACCTGATGCAGAAGGACGAAAAGGCCGAGGTCGAGGAACTGCTCGCGCACGATGAGGACACCGCCGGCGGCCTGATGACCACGCGCTACGTGGCTATCCAGCCGGGCGTCACAGCGGCGCAGGCCATCCGCCAACTGCGTTCGATGGCCGCCGCGCGCGAAGCCGAGACGATCTACTACGTCTACCTGACGACCCACGAAGAGCGGCTGGTCGGCGTCATCTCGCTCAGCGATCTGGTGCTGGCCGACCCCGACGCGCTGGTGGACACGCTGATGCACCCGGACCCGGTCTACGTGGATTTAACCACCCCGCGCGCCGAGGTGCTGGAACAGATCTCGCGCTACGACCTGCTGGCCGTGCCGGTGCTGAACCAGGAGGGGCGCTTGCAGGGCATCGTCACCGCCGACGACGCGCTGGAGATGATCCTGCCAGGGGCGCTTGCAGGGCATCGTCACCGCCGACGACGCGCTGGAGATGATCCTGCCAGAGGAGTGGAAGGTCAAACTGCCGCGATTATTTTAGATTGGCCCTTCAATCTAAAATCGACAATCTACCATCTGAAATCCATCATGCCTCTTATTCGCCGCTTTAGACGCAGAAGACTGATGGCGCTGTTGGCCGCGCTGGGGCCCGGCATTATCGCGGCGCTGGCCGGCGACGACGCCGGCGGCATCGGCACCTACTCCATCGCCGGCGCGGCCTATGGCTACGACCTGCTGTGGGCCTTGCTGATTGTCGGGCTGGCGCTGGCGGTCGTGCAGGAAACCTGCGCGCGCATGGGCGTCGTCACAGGCAAAGGCTTGAGCGACCTGATCCGCGAGGAGTTCGGCGTGCGCACGACCGCGCTGGCGATGAGCGCCCTGCTGATCGCCAACGCCGCAGTCACGGTCAGCGAGTTTGTCGGCATCGCCGTCGCCGGCGAGCTCTTCGGCATCAGTCCCTATCTCAGCGTGCCGCTGGCGGCCATACTGGTCTGGCTCGTCGTCACGCGCGGCAACTACCAGCGCGCCGAAAAGTTCTATCTGGCGCTCACGCTCATCTTCCTCACCTACTTCATCTCCGTGTTCGTCATCGCTCCGGATTGGCTGGCCGTCGTGCGCGGCTCGCTCGTGCCATCATTCCGCGCCGACACGCGCTACCTGCTGATCGTCATCGCGCTGATTGGCACGACCATCAGCCCCTATATGCAATTCTCCCTGCAAGCCATCATCGCCGACAAAGGCATCAAGCCCGATGAGTACGCGCTGGCGCGCGCCGACACGCTCATCGGCGTGGTGTTGACCATCGCGGTGGCGTTCTTCATCATCGTCGCCACCGGCGCGACCCTGCACGCGCAGGGCATCCGCGACGTCGAGACGGCAGAGCAGGCGGCGCTGGCGCTGGCGCCGATTGCGGGGCAGTTCGCGGAGCGGCTGTTCGCGCTCGGGCTGTTGGGGGCGTCGCTGTTGGCGGCCTCGATCCTGCCGCTGACGAGCGCGTACGCGGTCTGCGAGGCGTTCGGCTGGGAGCGCGGCCTTCAGCAGGAGTGGGACGATGCGCCGGTCTTCTACGGGCTCTACACCGGCATCATCATCGTCGGCGCGGCGCTGGCGCTGATCCCCGGCGTGCCGCTCTTTCAACTCCTGCTGTTGGCCTACGACGTGAACGGCATCCTCCTGCCCATCATCCTGGTCTTGATGCTGCGCCTCGCCAACAACCGGCGGCTGATGGGCCGCTATGCCAACGGGCGCATCGCCAACGGGTTCGCCTACGGCACGGCCGTCGTGCTGATCATCTTGACGGCTCTGCTGTTGGTCAGTTCGCTGTTGGGGCTGGTCCCCGACTAGATCGGGGACTGGCGTAAGCGATGAAGAAACCGGCCAACTTCTTTGAGCGCGTCTATGCGGTCACGCGCCTGATTCCGAAGGGCAAGGTCGCCACCTACGGCCAGATCGCCGCGCTGTTAGAGCATCCGCGCGCGGCGCGCACGGTGGGCTGGGCGCTGAACGGCCTGCCGGACAAACTGGAGCCGCGGGTGCCGTGGCACCGCGTGATCAACGCGCAGGGGCGCATCAGCAACAGCGGCGGGCGGCAGGGCGGCGCGGAGGAACAGTTGCGCCGCCTGAAGAAAGAGGGCATCAAGTTTGATAAGACGGGGCGCTGTGACTTGCGGAAGTACCTGTGGGAGCCGCTGGGCGAAGGCTATCAGCGGATAACGATAGCGGATTAGCGGATGCAGGCGTTGCCCCCGCGGCATGATCGTCCATGCGCGGCTTCGCCCCTACGTTGTGCGTTCCACATGGATGGCGGGCGTGAGGCCGTACCATTGATACATCAGCCGATCAATCTCCGCCTCCTGATCCAGCCACAGACCCGCGCCCCCGGCTGGCCGTTACCCGCAATCACGCGCACCCATCCGCTCATCCGTTATCCTAATCCGCTGAACGCCCTGATGACCCCATAAACCACCGCCGCCACGATGCCCGACGCGGGAATCGTCAACAGCCACGCCCACACGATGCGCCCGGCCACGCTCCAGCGCACCGCCGTCAGCCGCCGCATCAAGCCAACCCCGACAATCGCGCCGGTGATGGTGTGCGTGGTGGAGACGGGGATGCCCTGCTGGGCCAGCCCAAAGAGCGTCAGCGCTCCGGCTAACTCCGCCGCAAAGCCTCCCACCGGTTTCAGCCGGGTGATCTTCGCGCCCATCGTGTGCACGATGCGCCACCCGCCCGACATGGTGCCGAGCGCAATCGCGGCATGGGCCATCAGCACAATCCAGAGCGGGATGAACAGATGGCCTTGCGGGTCAACCACCAGTTCGCGCAGGCCCGGCGAGCCGGAGGTGAACAGCGCTCCGGCGATGATGCCCATCGTCTTCTGCGCGTCGTTGGTGCCGTGCCCCAGACTATAGGCCGCCGCCGAGAGCAACTGCCCGCGCCGGAAGACGTGGTCAACCTGCGCGGGCGTGCGGTGCCGGAAGACCCAGTAGATGATCAGCATGAACGCCGCGCCGAGCGCAAGCCCAATCAGCGGCGCGAGCACGATAAACAGCAGGGTTCGTGTCCAGCCCTCGACGATGAGCACGTCGAAGCCCGCCTTGACAATCGCCGCTCCGGCATAGCCGCCAATCAGCGCGTGCGAGGAACTGGTCGGCAGTCCGACATACCACGTGTATAAATCCCATGCAATCGCGCCCAGCAAGCCCGCGAGGATGACCGTCGCGTCCACTTGCCGTGTGTCAATCAGGCCACTGCCGATGGTCTTGGCGACCGCGGTGCCAAAGACAAACGCCGCCAGAAAGTTGAAGACCGCCGCCCAGACCACCGCTTGCCCCGGCGTCAGCACGCGCGTGGTCACAACGGTGGCGATGGAGTTGGCCGCGTCGTGGAAGCCGTTGACGTAATCAAAGAACAGCGCGATAACGATAGCGAGGATGACGGCGATGAGCGCGGCGTCAGGCATTTTTGATCAGCACCCCTTGCAGGTAATCGCCCACATCTTCGAGGCGGTCGGTGCAGACTTCGAGGTGCTCGTAAATCTCCTTCCAGCGGATCAGGTTGAACAGGTCGTCGCGCCGGCCGACCAGTTCCTCCAGCCCCTGGCGCAGTAATTGATCCGCCTCATTTTCCACCTGATTGATCTGCACGATGTGCGCCCGCATTTTGTCGTGCTGGCGGCGGTTGCGCAGACACGGCATCGCCTCATGCACCTCCTGCGCGCCGGAGTAGATCAGCGCGGCCATCTGCCGCGCGCGCTCGGTGGGTTGTTCGATGCGGAAGATGGCCATGCGCACGGCCGCGGCCTCGATGCCGTCCAGCGCATCGTCCACCGCGATGATCAGCCGTTGCGCATCCTCGTTGTCCACCGGCGCGATGAGCGCGGTGTGCGCCAGCGCGGTCACCTCATGCACGATCCCATCGCCCACCTCCTCCAGCTGGGTGATGCGCGCGCATTTCTGCTCCACGTCGTCATAATGCTCCAACAGGTCTTGCAGGGCGCGCGCGCTCTCGAGCAGGTTGGCGCTGGCTTTCTCAAACAGGTCGAAGAATTTGGGTTGCGAAGGGAGAAGCGAGGGCACGGGGGGTCTCCTTTGGTCATTTTGGATTTCAGATTTTTGATTGCCCAGCTAAAATCTGAAATCCCAAATCGAAAATTACGTCAGGAGGCCATTATAACTGGGTGGCGATAGCAGGTCAATCTCGCGAAGACGATGCGGCAGATTTTGCGCCTCCAAGGAAAGTGTGCTATAGTTCGCGCATCCAAGACTGAACGTGCAGCGTGAGACAGGGCGGAGGTAACCTATCCCCGCCTGTATGCTGGGGTAGGACTATCATCCATGCGCGCTGGTCATTTTAGATTTTAGATTGTCAATCTAAAATCTGAAATCTAAAATTGCGTCAAGACGGCCGCCGCCTGAATCTTTCTGTGGGTTCAGTGTGCGCGGTCGTTTTTTGATGGCGGAAGGCCGCGCGGGTCGCTCCCGGCCGTCCCGCTTCGCGGCCCCCGGTCGCTGTGGTTGCGGCGCTCGGCTGGGAGACCGTTGAGAATTCGTTCGCTCTATCGTTTGATCTATTGAGAAAGGATTATGGTCTATGCAGCGACTTACGCCTATTACCATTGTGGCCGCGCTGGCGCTTACCGCCGCGCTCGTGGAGTTTGCGGGAGCACTAACCCTCTTGGGCCTCCTCGAGCAGGGCGGCGATGTCGCGTTCAACCTCGGCGTGTTTCTTCTGCTCGCCGCCCTGGCCAACGCGCTGTTCGCCTACAGCGCATGGCGCCGCCGAACTTGGGCCTGGACATTTGGCCTGATGGTGCAGGTTTTTTCGCTGTTGCTCTCGTCCATCAACCTGTATGGAAGCCCCGACATCTCCCGGCACTGGGTCAACATCCTGCTGGCCTTGTTGATCGTCTGGTACCTGCTCCGCTCAAGTGTGAAACAAGCATTTGGCCGGTCATAACGACAGGCCGTTTATCTCCCCACGCCATCCAGTGGCGGTGGTTCCTCTCTTGAATCGGCCGGGGCAGACGCCGCGCCTGCCCCGGCGCCTTTTCTCTGCCGGACCTTCTTTTCTGCTTACCGCAGAGCGCCCCCCTGCCCCAAACGGCCCGAGCGTTTATCAGGCGGGAGGAAGGGAACTAGCGTGAAGGGCTTTGCCGTCTTGTCACTCATGGCGCTGTTGGCCGCCGCCTGCGACCGGCAAGCCCCCATACCGACCGCCGCGCCCGTCTCTGCCCTCGTGCCCGCGGCGGCG
>JACQEC010000056.1 GCA_016200765.1 Chloroflexota bacterium
AAGATGCCGCAGTTGCAGGTGGTCGAGTACCTGCGCAAACTGACGGAGAACTTCACCGAGATGTCGTTCATGCCGCTGGACGACGTGTGGAAGCGCGAGTTGGGGGATTTGTTCAAGGATATGGAGTAATCAACTACAGGATCGACATGCACCGGTATAGGGAGCGCAGGCTTCAGCCGGACAGTTACCCATCACGCCTGAATGACCCTATCCCTTGAACGACCGTGAGGCCGAGCGCCGCCCGGCTGAAGCCTGCGCTCCAGAGACGACGGGCTTTTCGTGATAGACTGATACTATAGGACCCACATGTTCAATTCAACTGATGAGGTGCGCGAGGGGCTGAACGGACAGCAGTACGTCGCCTCCGATGAAATCAATACGGTGGTGCTGCTCGCGGAAAAATTGCAGAAGCCCATCCTGTGCGAAGGCCCGGCCGGAGTCGGCAAGACGGAACTCGCCAAGGCCTGGGCCGGCGCCACCGGCCGCCGCCTGATCCGCTTGCAGTGCTACGAGGGGCTGGACGAGACCAAAGCCCTCTACGAGTGGGAGTACGCCAAGCAGATGCTCTACACGCAGTTACTGCGCGACAAACTCCACGACGTGCTGGCCGGCAGCCAGACGCTGGCGCAGGCCGCCGACCGCATCGCGCAGGAAGAGGATGTCTTCTTCTCCGAGCGCTTCCTCCTGCCGCGCCCGCTCTTGCAGGCGGTGACGGCAGGCGATCCGGTGCTGTTGCTGATTGACGAGATTGACCGCGCCGACGCCGAGTTCGAAGCGTTCCTGCTGGAAGTCTTGTCGGACTTTCAGGTGAGCGTGCCCGAACTGGGCACGAAGAAGGCCACGTCTATCCCCGCGGTGATGCTGACCTCCAACAACACGCGCGAACTGTCGGAGGCGCTCAAGCGCCGCTGTCTCTACCTGTTCATTGACTATCCGAGCGTCGAAGCCGAACTGCGTATCGTCAAGCTGCGCGCGCCCGACCTCGCGCCGCAGTTGGCGCGACAGGCGGTGGAACTCGTCCAGCGCCTGCGCCAACTCGATTTGAAGAAATCGCCCAGCGTCAGCGAGACGATAGACTGGGCGCGCGCGCTGGTCGCGTTGAACGCCGCGCAGTTGGACCGGGCGACGTTGGAGAACACGCTGACTGTCCTGCTCAAGCACGAGCAAGATGTCCAGCGCGCCAAGCGCGCCATCAGCGCTCCCAGCGCCGGCTCCGGCGGCACTGGGACGGCGGCCGGGGGCGCCGAAACGCCGGACATCGAGTACCGCAACCTGCGGCCCCGGCGGCGCAGTGAGTAAGAGGGGTTAGTTCATGGAACAGCGTATCGTTGACTTCATCGCCGGACTGCGCGCGGCCGGGGTGCGCGTTTCGATTGCGGAGAGCGCCGACGCCTTTCGCGCCGTTGACCACGTGGGCGTGATGAGCAAGCACACGTTCCGCTCGGCCCTGCACGCGACGCTCATCAAGGATGCGCGCGACGGGCCCACCTTCGATGCGCTCTTTCCGATCTACTTCGGCAGTGGCGGCCCGCCCCTGCTCAACCCGACCGGCGAACTGACGCCCGCAGAACAGCAGATGCTCATGGACGCCCTGCGCCAACTGGCCGGCGATATGCGCCGCCTGATGGAAATGCTTCTGCAGGGCCGCCAACCTAACCCGTCGGAACTGCGACAGGCCGGCAATCAAGTCGGCTTGCAGTACGCCAACCGCCCCTTCCAGCAGGATTGGTTCACGCGGCGGATGCTGCGCCAGCTGGGGCTCGACCAGTTGACGGAGGCGCTCCGGGAACTGCTGGAGCAGTTGGCCAGGCAGGGCATGAGCGAGGAATCGCGCAACAAACTGGAGCAGGCCGCCGCCGAAAACGCCGCCGCGCTGGCCGAGCAGGTGGAGCAGTTTGTCGGCGAGAACATCGCGCGCAAAGCCACCGAGGAACACCACGAGCCGCAGGAGGCCGAACTGCTGGAGCGTCCCTTCTCCAGCTTGAGCGAAGCCGAAGCCAAAGCCTTGCAGGAACTCGTGCGCCGTCTGGCCGCCCAACTGCGCAGTCGCGCCTCCCTGCGGCACAAGAAGGGCAAGCGCGGCGTCCTCGACGCCAAGCGCACCATCCGCGCCAACCAGCGCTACGGCGCGGTGCCGATGGAAATCTATCACAAGACCCGCCACCTCAAGCCCAAACTCGCGCTGATCTGCGACGTCTCGACCTCGGTGCGCTACTGCTCCGAGTTCATGTTGCGCCTGATCTACGAACTGCAAGATCAGGTCAGCAAGGCGCGCTCATTTGTGTTTATTGGCGACATCAAGGACATCACCGCCTACTTCGACGAGGACCGCCCCGACGTGGCCGTCGAGCGCGTGCTGGAAGACAACCAGCCCGGCTACTACAACACCAATCTGGGCAACAGCCTCGCCACCTTCGCGCACGACCACCTCGACACGGTGGATCACCGCACCACGCTCATCGTCATCAGCGACGGGCGCAACAACTTCAGCGACCCGCGCGTTGACCTGTTGGAGATGCTCAAGCGGCGCGCGCGGCGCATCATCTGGCTCTCGCCGGAGCCGCCCTACCTGTGGGGCACGGGCGACAGCGACATGCCCCAATACGTCGGCTGTTGCGACGCCGTGCATGAGGTCGGCAACCTTCAGCAGTTGGCCGACGCCGTGGACAAACTCCTCGATTAGGCGGCGCGCTATGTTCCCGAACCGCCTTCGCGGGCCCGGCAAGAGGGATGGACAGTCTGCCCGATGAGCAACCTACCGGACATCACCCGCGCGCTTGATCCTCAGCGCGCAGATATTTACTTCGCGCGCGCGCAACAGACGTTACAGCACGCAGGTCGTGATGCGTTGGCGACGATGGAGGTCTTCACCTCGCGCGGCGGCGTGCTGTGCGGCATGAAGGAAGTCCACACTTTACTCCAGCGTGTCTTGCCCGCCGCGTGCGAGGTGTGGTCGCTTGCCGAAGGCGATACGCTGGCGCCGAAAGAAGTGGCCCTGCGCATCAGCGCGCCCTATTCGTCGTTCGGACTTTACGAGACCGCGATCCTCGGCATCCTCGCCAGTGAGACGGGTTGGGCAACCGCCGCGCGCGCGATTGCGGAGGTGGCGATGCCGGCCCCGGTCATCTGCTTTGGCGCGCGGCATGTGCATCCTGATGTCTCGGCGCGCATGGAGTACGCCGCCATCGTCGGCGGCTGTGCGACCAGCGCGACCCCGGCGGGCGCATCCCTCGCGGGCAAACGGGCATCGGGCACGATGCCCCATGCCATGGTACTCCTCTTTGGCGATACCCGGCTCGCGGCGCGCGCGTTTGACGAGGCAATGCCCGCAGACGTCTCACGCATCGTGCTGGTGGATACCTTCAAGGACGAAGCCGAGGAATCGTTGCGCGTGGCGGATGCGCTCGGCGAAAAATTGTGGGGCGTACGGCTCGACACGCCGCCAGAGCGCGGGCGTGTCACGCCCGATCTCGTGAAGGAAGTGCGCGCGCGGCTCGATCAGGCGGGGCACACGCGCGTCAAGATTTTTGTGAGCGGCGGGATTGATGTCGCGCGCGTTCAGTTGTTCAAAGACCAGGGCGCGCCCGTAGATGGTTATGGTGCGGGGAGCGCGATCAGCGGCGCGCCGCCCATTGATTTCACCGCCGACCTGAAACTGATCAACGGTCAAGCCATCGCCAAGCGCGGACGCATTCCCGGTCTCGCCGACAGCCCGCGGCTGCAGCGAATCATCATCGGATAGGACCGGCGCGCGTGCGCAACGCAACCAGAAACTCATCTCCTTGCGTAACTTGATATCATGGCTTATGGTTTCGTGTGCAAAACATGGTTGACGAGCCGGCGCTGAACGGTGTTCGTCGTCGGAGGCAATCACGTCACTCGTCCAACAGAGCGCGGCGTTCATCCAATATGTGGATGAATTTGTGCGCCATCTCAAACCCTTAGCATGGAGCGATCTGCTGGCGGACCCACCGCACACAGCCCTGTTCTCGGTTGACCTCATCAACGGCTTTTGCTACGAGGGTAATCTCGCCAGCCTGCGCGTCGCGCGGATCGTGCCCGCGACTGCGCAGTTATTCGCGCAGGCGTATGCGCGCGGCCTCCGGCAATTCGTGCTGATTCAAGAATGGCATGACGAACAGGCCGAAGAGTTCAAAGCCTTCGCGCCGCACGGCATCCGTCACACGCGCGAAGCGCAGACCGTCGCGGCGCTGGCCTCGCTCCCGTTTGCCGATACGTTTACCATCATGCACAAAAACTCGGTGGACTCCGCGGCGGGCACCGAGTTGGATGCGTGGCTTGATGCGCATCCATTGGACACCGTAATCGTCGTCGGTGATTGCACAGATATTTGCGTCTTCTTGCTCGCCCTGCACTTGCGAACACGCGCCAATGCGTGCAATCAATTACTGCGGATCATTGTGCCCGCCAATTGCGTGGACACGTACGATCTACCCATCGAGATGGCGCGGCAGGTCGGCGCGTTGCCGCACGATGGGGAACTGCTGCACGATCTATTTCTATATGAGATGGCGTTGCACGGCATTGAAGTCGTGCAAGCCATTATGGAGTAGCAAACTCACACGGATTCACCGCTCCGTTTCCACCCACACCTGCTGGCCGTCGCTGGTGAACTCAATCGTGCCGCGCTCGTCGGTGCAGTAGATAATAGCGCCGGAGCCGTTCAGCCGCGCGAGCGTGTCCGCCGCCGGGTCGCCGCCGCGGTTGCCCGCGCCCGCCGAAAACGCGCGCCTTCAGGTGGGCGCATGACTCTTGTTAATGTTCAGTTCCTTCCAATGTCCGGTGAGTTACCCAGCCACAACGAGTTAGAAATACCGGCGCAGGCCGGTGCGCTTGCCGCGCCGCGCGGCGGCCAGCCACTTGCGCACGGCGCCGGCTTCCTTGCTCTCCAGCCGTTCCAGAATCGCCAGCGCGCGCGTCCCCTCTTCCAGCGCCAGTGCCGCCTCGTCTTGCTCGAAATGCAACTGCGCCCGTCCCCACAGCGCCATGGCCAGACCCGCCTCGTCGCCGAGCTTCTGCCATAAAGCGATAGCGCGGCGATATTGCTTCGCGGCCTCTTGAAATTGCTTCTGCCCCAGATAGGCCAGCCCCAGATTGTTCAGCGCGTGCGCGACGGCGCTCTGGTTCTTCTGCTGTTCGGAGAGCTTCAACTCGCGCCGGTATGCTTCCACCGCCTGCTCATAGTCGCGCTGTTCGTAGTACAACTCGCCCAGGCGGTTGAGCGTAATCGCCAGATTCTTCGCGTCGCCGAGTTCCTCAAACAGCGCGGCACTGCGCTGAAAGGCGTCAATGCCCTCCGGCCAGCGCGCGCGCGCGCGCAGAGCCGCGCCCAGCGCGTGCAGGGTCAGCGCCATGGCGCGTTTGTCGCCGGCGGCTTCGTGCTGGGCCAGCGCCAACGTGTACTGCTCGCTGGCGCGCTTCGGCTGGCCCGTGGCGGCGAGCGCGTCGCCCATATCCATCCGCAGTTTGGCCACGGCCAGATTGTTGATCTGCAAGTTCTCAAAGACGGTCAGACTGCGTTCGAGGCTGTAGGTTGCCGCGTCCCATTCCCGCCGCTGGGCGTGGACGGTGCCGAGATTGCCGAGCGCAATGGCCGCGCCGAGCCGGTTCTTCTCCGCCTCGTACACGTCCCACGCCTGCTGAAAATACTCCAGCGCTTTGTCCAAAGCCCCGACCGATTGGTAGGCCACGCCGAGGTCGTTCAACACGTGCGCGCGCAGGTCGTTGGACGCGGCCTCCCGCAAGAGCGCCTCATACGGCGGAATCGCCTCCGCCCACCGTCCCGCCTGCGCGTGCGCGCTGGCGGCATCGAATTGGAGCCAGAGGTCGTCGGCTTGAGTTACCGTCGTTCCCATTCGTCTCGGTCAATGCCCGCCTGTCGCAATAGCTTGGCGAGCAGATCATAACTGAGCTGCCCTTTCACCATATATTGATGCCTGCCGCCGGAATAGGGACCGTCAAATCCCAGTTCGTTCAGAAAGCGGATCAAATCCCTGCGCTTGATGGGCCCGAACACCGGCATCAAGCCGCCTCTGGCGCCACCGCCAAACTCATACCCTCTACAACCGGCAAGTCGTGCCTCAGGCGCAGGCCCAAGACAATCCAGCCTTCCAGAACCTCTTGCAACTGCTCGCGGCACGCCTCGAGTTGCTCTGAATGCGCATAGACACCTTGAAGGCCCGGAATTTCAGCGTAGAATGTGCCGTCAGGCAAAACCTCATAGGTGGCGCGGCGCATGGCGGCGCGAATATATTCTGTGAGCATACCGTTACCCCTCAAAGCGCCTGACAATCAAACTGCCGTTCTGCCCGCCGAAGCCGAAGGCGTTCGCGCTGGCTGCATCGAATTGGAGCCATAGGTGATCGTGCATGGTCGCTCAAGGTAAGTGCTCCAAATCATCCAAGTCCCGATGCCTGCCGCTCGCCTGCTTATTGGTCTTCAGGTCGCGCAGGCTGATGAGGCTCACTTCGATATCATCTATATGATCAATCACCCGATCACGATAACATGAATCGAAGCTCACGCCCGATATCGTGGTGAGGATTTCGAGTCGCATGGGCGGCTCGCCCATCCGCACCAGACTTTTTCCCCGCAAGAACAAATCGGTGGACAGCTCCGGCATATCAAAACCAAACTCGCGCAAGGTGCCGACCAGCCGCTCGGCGTTGCCCGGCTCGATGGCAATCCAGATGTCCAAATCGTTGGTGGCGCGGGGATAGCCGTAGTAACCGACGGCATAGCCGCCGATCAGCAGATATTTAACTTCCCGGTCCTTGAGCAATTTCAAGAACTCTTTGAAGTCGGGCGGTAGCGCGAGGTCCATAGTTTATCCGGCGCAAGAATTCGATATGCTTCAGCCGTTCGTGAGGCGTGCGTGAAAGCCAATACGCCTTCTCATCCGACTCATCCTCCAGTTGTGCGATGGAGACGACAGACCGGTCTATTTTCGCTGGCAACATAGCGTTACCCCTCAAAGCGCCTGACAATCAAACTGCCGTTCTGCCCGCCGAAGCCGAAGGCGTTCGCCATAGCCACGCGCACATCCATTTGACGCGCGCGGTTCGGCACGTAGTCCAGATCGCACTGCGGGTCGGGTTTGTGCAGGTTGATCGTCGGCGGCACGATGCCGTCGAGGATGGCCCGGACG
>JACQEC010000224.1 GCA_016200765.1 Chloroflexota bacterium
CATGGCGCGAGAGGCCACGCTGTACCTGCGTCACCCGGGCGGTGTGCGCGCTCCAGTCAGCCAGCGGTTGAGCCCATGGCAGGTCGAGGAAATCGGGATGCCCCGGCCTGATCTGGACACGGCGCAGGCTGGTATCGAGAGAAGGGGTAGTCATAAGTATCAGGCGCGAAACGTCCATCAGGCCCGGCCAGCCGGGTTTCACGCCGCTACTGGCTCGCTTGCCGGCCAATCTGCCGCACCAGATGGATAATCTCGCTGGACGACACCGACTTGAGGTCAGGGATACTGCTGTGCCACTGCAACTGGTACTGCGCGCCGCGCCGCACCGAGATACGCGCCAGCCCCGGCGCCAGGCGCGTCGAGCGGGCGAACCACTCGTTCAGCAGGTCTTGCCCTTGAGCGCCGTTCGACATCGCCACGTAGGGCTGGGTGGAGGGCGCTCCGGCATCCGCGCCGCCCGCATCCTGAGCCTGTCGAAGGGTCACCGGCAGCCAGGCCTTCCGGTCAACCTCCCCCAGCGCCTCGCGGCCCGTCCACAGGCGCGTGGACGCCAGTTCAATTTCCGGGCGGGGCGGCTGGCGCAGGTGGCCGCGGAAGATGAGCGTGTCGCGCCGCCCGTTCAGGTGGCCGTAGAGCCAGAGCAGGGGCACATCGCGCGGCTCCATCACAATCACCACTTCAAGGTCTTTGAAGGGGTCTTTCGCCTGCGCGATGGTCAGCTTGACCGCGCTCGTGCCCAGCCACTGGAGGGTCGTGCGCTCTCCCAGCGCGGGCAAAGACTGGCGCAGCCAGCGCAAGACCTCGTTGCCGCGCCTGAGGTTCCAGGATGAGCCCAGCGCGAACCAGGCGGCCCCCACCACCGCCAGCGCGCCCAGCGCATAGAGCAGGATATCAGAGAGATTTGGCATCGCGATGCCCCCCGCTAGGGCGGGCATCGGAACTTCACGCCGCGAAAGCGCAAGACCCGCCCCCACAGGGGCGATTGTAGCACAAAACGAGGGCGAGAGGCGAAAGGCGAACGATGAAAGTGTTTCATCATTTTCGTTCGCCTGCGTTGACGGATAACCCAATTCGTGGTATAACGGGCTAATCACCGGCTGGAGAAGGGCAACGATGAGACAGCAAACCATCAAGCGCGAGGCTCGCGCCAAGCCTGAAGCGCAAGAAAAGAACGGCGAGCAAGCCAAAACGACGGCCAAGGCCGAGACCAAGAAACAGCGGCGCGAACGGCTGTTAACCGAACGGCAAAGCTCCTCGACTGAATTGGCGCGCTTGCAGCAGCAAATGAAGACGGAAATCGAGCACGATACCGAAGAGGGCGACCCCGACGTTTACGAGCGCGAGAAACTGTTGGCCGTCATCCGCGCGCTGGAAGATAAAATTGAATCGCTCAATTACGCGCTCAAAGCCCTCGACGCGGGGCACTATGGCTTTTGCGAGCGATGCGGCAACGAGATCGGCACAGAGCGCCTGAAGGCGATGCCCGGCACCACCCTATGCGTGAAGTGCAAGGCCGAGACCGAGCGGCTGCTCAGGCGCGGCTTCGGGAATAGCTAGAACCGCTGCCGCCGCCTCTCAACAGCCTTTCAGCGATTCGTTGAAGGGCTGTTTTTTTAGCCAAGCCGCAGGCTATGTGTGCTATAATGTCAGCAGGCAGGCCCCGTTTCTGATCATGTAAAGGAGAGACCTATGATTAAAAGTATTGGCCCAACCGAGCTGGTCCTGATCTTGTTGATCGTGTTGATCGTCTTTGGCGTCGGGCGGCTGGGCGAGATTGGCGGCGCGCTGGGCAAGGGCATTCGCGAATTCCGCAAGGCGACGACGCAAGACATGGATGAGGAGCCGAAGGCAGATGAGAAAAAAGCGGTCGAGAAGAAAGCCTGAGCGGATGACCGCGTAAATCCCACAGCGCGAATCCCGCTTCGCGCCAACCCTGTGGAGTTGGGGATTTCCCTGCCCTGACGATGCCCAAAAAAGCGAAGACCGTCTATGTCTGCCAGCAGTGCGGCTATCAGGCGCCGCGCTGGGTTGGGCAGTGCCCGGATTGCAGTGAGTGGAACACGCTCGTCGAGCAGGTCAAAGAGTCGCGCCGCGCAACCGGCGGGCCGGACTTGGGGTTTCTTCACAGCAAGCCGCAGCGCCTGCCCGACGTGAAGGTGGACAACTACCACCGCCTGCGCGTGCCGGTAGAGGAGTTCAACCGCGTGCTGGGCGGCGGCATCGTGCCCGGCTCGCTGGTGCTCATCGGCGGCGCGCCCGGCATCGGCAAAAGCACCCTACTGCTCCAAATTTCCGCGTTGATGGCTGACGCTTTCGGCCCTGTGCTCTACGTCTCCGCGGAGGAATCGGCGCAGCAGTTGAAGATGCGCGCGGAGCGGTTGGGCATCCAGTCGGCCAACCTCTACCTGCTCTCGGAGACCAACCTCGAAGCTGTCTTGCAGGAATCGCAGGAGCTCAAGCCGAAGGCGCTGGTGGTGGACTCCATCCAGACGGTTTTGCTTGAGGAACTGGCCTCGGCGGCGGGCAGCATCAGCCAGGTGCGCGAGTGTGCTTCGCGTCTCCAGCAGGTCGCCAAGCGGCAGGGCGTGCCGGTGTTCATCGTCGGGCACGTCACCAAGAGCGGCGCGATTGCCGGGCCGCGCGTGCTGGAGCACATCGTGGACGTGGTGCTCTATCTCGAAGGCGACCCGTTCCATGCCTTCCGCCTGCTGCGCTCGGTGAAGAACCGCTTCGGCTCGACCAACGAGGTGGGCGTCTTTGCGATGGAACAGGGCGGGCTGGTTGAGGTGCTCAACCCGTCGGAGGCGTTTCTGGCCGAGCACTCCGACACCTTTGCCGGATCGGCCATCGCCGTGACGATGGAGGGCACGCGGCCTCTGTTGGTCGAGATTCAGGCGCTGACCAGCACCACCAGTTTCTCCCAGCCGCGCCGCACCGGCAATGGCGTGGATATGAATCGCCTGCACCTGATGATCGCGGTGTTGAGCAAGCGGCTGGGCTTGGAGCTGGCCAATCAAGATGTGTTTGTCAACGTGGTCGGCGGGTTGAAGATCACCGAGCCAGCCGCCGACCTGGGCCTCGCCGTCGCCATCGCCTCATCGTATCACGACCGGCCTATCTCGGCGGAACTGGCGATCATGGGCGAGGTGGGGCTGTCCGGCGAACTGCGCTCGATCAGTCAGGCCGAGCGGCGGCTTAGCGAGGCCGCCAAGCTCGGCTACCGGCGGTGTCTGGTGCCGCACGCGCTCCTCAAGCGCGTCGAACTGCCGGATGGCATGGAGTTGATTGGCGCGCGCAACATCGGCGAGGCGCTGCACGCGGCCTTACCCGCGTAGAACGATGGGCAGGTAACCTATGCAGTTTCTCTGGCCGTCATGGCTGTCGTTGCTGCTGCTGGTGCCCGTGCTGGCGGTCATCTATCTCCGCGCGCAGCGGCGGCGGCAACAGCAGGCGCAACGCTACGCGCACCTGTCGCTCTTTCAGGATTTGCGGCGCAAAGACCCCGGCGCCCGCCGGCATATCCCGGCGCTGTTGTTCCTCCTCGGCGTGGTGATCATGATTATCGCGGTGGCGCGCCCCTTCACCGTCGTCACCATCCCCAGCCTCGACCGCACCGTCATCCTCGCCATTGACGTGTCGGGCTCGATGCGCGCCGAAGACATGAAGCCCAACCGCATCGAGGCCGCGAAGTCTGCCGCGCGCGCCTTCGTCGAGCGGCAGGAGCCGAGCACGCGCGTCGGCGTCGTTTCATTTTCC